>JADKZZ010000001.1 GCA_020848475.1 Chitinophagales bacterium
TACAGAAGATTTTGTTAAGGACATGATGGAGGCAATTCACCAAGAATCTATCCGTCATCAAACAAAAATTATGAACAATATTTTAGCCGAATAATACAATATTTCAATAACTGTAAGATTATCAATACGTTGTATTGTTTTGTTAAAAATATCAAATGTTAGTAGATTATTTATAACAGCAAGAAAACGTACGAATGTAACTTAGTTTATTAAATTTGGGACATATTGATAATCTTTAAACAAATCAACAATGGACAAATCAAAAATGATTAAGGCTTATTGTCTTAAAACGAAAGAAAAAGATGTACCAATGCACGATGCAGTAATTACAAAAACATCAAGAGGTGGTTATATGGCATCTGGAAATGATGGTAAAGGCAATAAAATGGCCGCTATTTTAGGTGAAGCAAAAGCATTGCAAGCTATTAAAGATGGCGTTGCTAAACAAGGCTTCTAAAAATTAGATGTAATTAAAATTGAAAGGTCAACTTCTCGAGTTGACCTTTTTATTTTTTGTATTTTAATGAAATTATTAGCGAATAAAAAGCTATATATTTTTTCCTATTTAATTCCAATTACTGCGTAGCAATCGACCAAATATTTTTTTCTTGCCCAAGTCTTCATGGAATTTTACTTCGCCATTATTTGTATAAGCTTCATTGCCATTGATAAATACATGTTGTACAACTTTACCACTTCGTTTTATTAATCGATATGAACCTTCAAATTGTGGATGATAATCTTCAATAGGTTCTGTTGTTAAATCACTTTCCAATCGAGTTGGATCAATGATAATAAGGTCAGCACGTTTGCCAACAGAAATATCGCCGGCATCGATACCTAAATAATCAGCAGGTTCTTTTGTCAACCTATATACAGCTCGTTCAATTGGCATTGTTTCAGGATGACGCATAGCTTGTTTAAATAAATGCAATCCACCATCGTGAAATGCCATATTTAAATTATGTGCGCCAGAGTCATTGAAGCCAGGAAAACAATGTTCGCTGTTCAATAATTCCATTCGTACATTTTCTCGATGATTAGATGTTTCGCATTTCCATCTGATTTTGGTGTCATATTCTGCCAAAAGATTCATAAAATGCTCTACAGGTTCTACGCCTGCTTCTTTAGCGACTTGTTCAAAATTCTTGCCTATGTGTGTGCTGACTGGCGAGTTTACAATCCACATTTCTTTTAATGCTTTTGGGAAAACAGAAGCCGCTTTATGATTCCATTCTTTCACAAATTGTTTTCTGAATGTTGGATCAGTAAACATGGCATGTCTGCCTGCTGCGTCGGCAGATATAGCTTTTATCATCGATGGAAATTCTTCAAACAATGGAGACACTGGGCCATCTCCATAATTTAAAAATGGAACCGATAATGTTTGAAATTTCAAATCAGCTCGAAGTATTTTATTGCCAATAAAACCTAATAGTTTGAGTAAATTGTATATTTTCTCATTTGATTTTAAATCTAATGCTGCAACGATAGTCGTTTTCAAACTTTTCTTAAAAAATCCACCTTGACTTAATCTAGTGATTGTCATAAATGACGTTTTTTCAATCGCATTTGGCGTAATTTGTAATACGCGATTTCTTTTGCGTAAAACGTTTGCTAATCGTTTGTATTCCGATTTTGCTGCTAATTGTGAAGGCACAGAAAATCCAGTGTATTTAGGAGCATACACACCAGCCCAACGATGAAATGGCAACATGTCGATAGATACGCCTAAATAACCAGCATCTAAGGCTTCTTCTACGATAGTCTCCATCTTCTTTAGCTCGTCTTCAGAGGCATTTTTTTGTGTAAAGCTTCTATCCAAGCCCATTACATGCATACGCAAGTTGGAGTGTCCTAAAAACGAAGCCACATTAGGCCCAACAGGCACAGTATCTAAATGCTCATAATATTCACGAACATTTTTCCATTTAATATTGCCTATCATCCATTGGCTCAATACTTTTGCTGGAATATTTTCGACACGTGCAAATAAATCAACAATTTCCTCTTCTTTACCTAAAGCAGCAGATAAGGAGCAATTACCAATAATTACTGTAGTTACGCCATGTCGAACAGATTCTTCTAAAGCTGGTAATACTTCAAGCTCTGCATCGTAGTGCGCATGGATATCAAGTAAACCTGGCATTATCCATTTATCAGTTGCATCAATTTCTTTTGCATTTTCAATATTGGGTGCTTTATCGACAACTGCCTCGATTTTATTGTCTTTTATGATGACATCTTTTTTAATGCCTTTATTGCCTAAGCCATCGAAGTAAATTCCGTTTCGAATAATGGTAGTTTGCATATGCTTTTTTGTATGCATAAAGATAAGAAATAATAAAAATTTGTCAGATTATGCGAATAATTATTTTGATTATGTCAAAAAATAACTTAGAAAGCGTAGATTTTATCATATTTTTTCCACTTGACTAGAGGCTTCATTTTATATGCTAATCACACGTTAATTAATTAAAACTTATACACTTAAAATGTTGCATGTTTGCATGAAATCACTATTTTTGGTTTAATAAGTAAATGATATGTCTTACGAAGTAAAAGTAATTTTAGACGGTAATAAATACGATATTAAAGTATCCGAAGGAGAAACAATTCTGGAGGCAGCTATTAATGCAAATATTGATCCACCTTATGCTTGCCGCGTTGCTGCATGTTGTAGCTGTAAAGCAAAATTAATAGATGGAAAAGTAGAAATGGATGATGATGAGCCTTTGACAGAAGAAGAACTCGATGAAGGTTTTATTTTAACTTGTCAATCACATCCAAAGACAAATTGTACGATTAATTATGATGAAGCTTAGTGTTTGATATAAAATTCTTCGCCAACAGCTAAGATTTCTATATCGCCATTGATTTCATTTTCGCTTTCTAAGTGTTTTAGGATTTTCACAGGTTCTGATGCCGGTTCATCACTTAAGTCGAATGTGCCATAATGCATAGGTATAAATATTTTGCCATGCAAAATATTGAATGCATGTACAGCTTCCTCTGGTGACACGTGTGCCCATTTCATAATATATCTTGGCTTATAGGCGCCAACAGGCATTAAACAAATATCAAAAGAGGAGAAAAATATGTGTATTTCTTCAAAGTGTGCATCAAATCCGGTATCGCCAGCAAAGTATAGCGACGTATTTTTGCTCTTAATAGCAAAGCTTCCCCAAAGTGTTTTGTTATAATCTGTTATAAATCGCCTGTTCCAATGTTTAGCAGGTAAAAAGGTGATGTCTAATTTATTGACATTATATTGTTGCCACCAAGCTGCTTCTTGTATTTTTTTAAAACCTATTGATGCCAACATTTTTTTGAATCCTAATGGGCAAAGTATTTCAACTGTAGGATTGTATAATAATATTTTTCGCAATGAGGAAACATCAAGATGGTCTCGGTGGCCATGTGACAATAGGATATAGTCAATATTTTTTATTTCATCGATTGCACAAGGTAATTTATGCTTACGTTTTAAAAGTGGTGTTAGACTATAAAAAACAGGATCAGTCAGTATTCGTACTTTATTGATTTGTATATAAAATGACGAATGACCTAACCATACTATTTTATCAATAGATGAATGCGTGAATGTATCATTTTTGATTAACTCTGGAATAAATGTATCTTGTTTTTTTTCTGTTTTCTGCGGATTTTTGGAGCTTATCCATTTTAAAAATTTTCCAAGAGGTTGCTTATCTTTTTCTTCTTTTAAAATGTACTTACCATCAATAAATAAATTGCCTTTTATATCATTTCTGATAAATTGTAAATCTGGATTTGATTTGAAGATTTTATTTTTCATAGAAAAAGATAAAAAAAAACCTGTTAGTAAACTAACAGGTTTTTTATAGTATTGTTTAATGACTATCGAACTGGAGAGAAGTCAACACGTCTGTTAGACTGATGTTGATTTTCGTTTACAGCATCTTTTACTAATGGATCAGATTTGCCCATTGGTAATTTCACGAATCTGTCATCTGCAATATTGTAATGATCTTTTAAGTATTTAATAGCTGCGTTAACACGATTTTCAGATAATTTTTGGTTGAAATCTGTTGAGCCTCTAACGTCAGTATTACCTTTTACATTTACTTTTAAGTTTGGATTTGTCGATAAGATGATACCGATTTTTTTCAACTCTTCAGATCCTGCGGAAGTGATGTTGTATTTGTTTACATCGAAATATACTGAAGTTAATTTCCAAATATTATCTTCAACTTTTTGTATTTTTTTGTTTACTGCTTCATCATCATAAGGAACGCCACCTTTCACTACTTGTTCTGTTACAGCAGGAGCTTCAGGTAATACATTTTTGCATTCTACGATTGGGAAAGCAGGAGATGAGAATGGCTCTGGATCTTTGCTGTCTGGGCAACCATCTTTGTCGCTATCTAATGTTACACCATGAACGTTTACTGCTAAACCAGGTTCTGTTGTAGGTTCTTTATCTAAGATGTCTAAAACGCCATCGCCATCTGTATCTTTTAAGTTAACTTCTTTTGGTTTTGGTACGTTTGCCATGATGAATGCGATTGGATTAACCCATTCAACATGTTCTTTTTGAGAACCAATTCTACCAAATTTGTAAGAGAAGTTTACATTCACATAAGCATAAGCATCTCTGTTTATTTTTGATAAAGAGTTAACCGTTTTGCCACCTGCATCTACGCGAGATTGGAATTGCAATGCATCTAATTTGTCAGAGTTTGTGAAAGTGAAATTACCTTCTAAACCAATGTCAAAAGATTTAGACACTTTAAATTTCATACCAAAAGCCATAGGAAAAACTACTTCTGTAAATTTGTTCGTATAACCTCTTAAGTAAGCATTATTAGCAATAGGCTTATCATCTTTTGAATTATATATTTGAGAAGAAGCACGAATGATACCGATACCTAATTTAGTATAGAAAGCAAATTTTCTAGATTTAATAGGCTTGCCTGTAATTTGTGATTTGATAAATTTGTTATATGCTGTTCCTAATCCTAACCAGTCAATATAAAAATTAACTGAAGCTTGATGGAATACATTAGTTTTGAAATATACTGGACCGTCAGCTTCTGTACGTTCAGGGAAAAGTTGTTTCCAATATTGTCTTTCTTCAGCAAAACCACCACGTTCTACTGTTCTGCCTAATAATTTTCCTAAAGTATAATCAACATTTAAACCAAATGCACTATTAAACATTTTTGTCAAACCTAAACCAGCGCCCCATTGTAGCTCACTTGGCTTTTTTAATTGTCTTGACCAGTCATAGCTTCTGATGTCAGTAAATGGTGTTGTTGTTCCGAAGTGAACAGTTAAATTCCAATCTTTTAGATATTTTTTAGGATCTACGTTGTAATATTTTTTTGCTGTTTTAGCATCCATAGTGCTTCCTGGAGTATCAGCTGAAACATCAACGCTGGAATTTTTCTTTACTTTTTGAGCATAAACATTTGTAAAAGAAACAAAAACGACAGCAAAAAGTAGCAAGTTGGTCAGTTTGGTTTTCATTAAGTTAGATTTTGAGTAAAAATAGTGAATGTTTGTTAATATACAAAAAAATCAGACAATAATTAATAATTATTCAACATAGTCTAAATCCTTGCCATAAGTTTCTTCTATTTGTGTCCAAGCTATGATGGCGATTCCAATGCAAATTACACCAACCGATAAATTAGCCATTTGCGTAGAAAAGTTGAAGTTTGTCTTGAATGTAATATATAAATAATTGATTCCGATTACAGCACCTCTAACAAAATTTGGTGCTGTGTTGCTCACTGTAGATCGAATGTTTATACCAAAAGACTCTGCTGCGGTACTCATAAATACTGCCCAATAACCAATGCCAATGCCAAGTAGGAAAATCATAGTGTAAAAAAATGTCATATTTATTTTTCCTATCCACCAAAATACGATGATGAAAATACTCAATACACATATATATAATAGTATTGCTTTTTTGCGACTTTTAAGATAATTAGAAATCAAGCCGCAGCTGACGTCACCAATAGTTAATCCTAAATAAATTATCATAATGGCATAAATGGCAACTTTCTTTTTATCATCGTATTGCAGTCCTAATGCATCTGCTAATTCTGGTGCGTATTTAGCATATAATTGCACTACATACCAAATTGGAATAGCTAATAAAATAATAGATATATAGCGAATTAATTTTTTCTTGTCTTTTAATAGGATAAAAAAGTTTCCAAGATTTGAGGTTTTCTGTTTTACGGTCAAATACATTCCTGACTCGTATACACTAATTCTCAAAATTAATAATGCAAAACCCATGATACCACCAATTAAATAGCAAGTTCTCCAGTCTTTGAGCCATAATACGATTAAGCATCCAAAGACGGCACCTAACACGCCAAAGCCTGCAATAAATGCTGTGGCAATACCACGTTTTTCTTTGTTCATGCTTTCATTAACGAGTGTTACGCCTGCACCTAATTCGCCTGCTAAACCAAAGCCTGCAATGAATCGCAATATTTCATATTGTGGTATGGTGTGCACATAAGCATTGAGTGAATTAGCGATGGAGTAAGTAACTATCGAACCAAACAATACAGAAAGTCTGCCGCGTTTGTCACCTAAAATTCCCCAAAAAATACCACCTAATAACATGCCCAACATTTGCCAATTGTCTAATCGTAATCCGATTGCTTCAAGTTGTGTTTCTGCCACGCCAAGGCTTCGCAAACTGCTTACACGCACCATGCCGAAGAGCAATAAATCGAAAACATCAACAAAATAGCCAAGAGCAGCAACAATAACCAAAAGTGTGACACCTTTTTGTTGTGTATTGGTGTCCATGTTTGTGTTTAATAAATTTTTAGACATGTATAGATTTCTTGAAGTTGTATTATTTAATGATAGCCATTTTAATGATTTGTAAATATCCTTGTTTTAGCAAACCATGTTCATAAAAGCCTCGTTCTTTCAGCATTTTATGCATAGCTGGCGAATTATATGATGGCATATTTTGTAAAAAGTGATGCTCTAAATGATAGTTGACATGCAAAGGTGCGAACAATAAGCGTTCTATAAAATTGGCATATGTCGTTCTTGTGTTTTTATACGGATCATTTGTATCTTCTACAACACTATGTTCTGCAATAGAGCGAATGCGAATACAGAAATTATAAGTAGTTAGATTGGCGCCAATCCACAATAAATACAAGTATGGCAGCCCAATTGTATATAAAATCAAAAACATCATTAAATTAACAAAAATTGGTCCACGTAAATTAAAATAGGCATTTCGGAATATCACTTTCCAAGGGCGATTTTCGTTTGGTATTTTTTCAATCACATTGCCAAGATTATATTTTATAAATCCTAGATGCATAGCTGTCAAACCTAGTTCTGATTTTATTCCTGTTAAGCCAATTAAATCTCTTAACAGTTTACGCACCATACCAGCAATTTTTGCAGGATAGCCTTTTACTAAATTAATGTCCGGATCATCAACAGTTCCAGTAGCAATATGATGTTGAAAATGATAAGGTCTGTATTGTTCAACATTATTAAATATTGGATATGCTCCAAAAAAATTACCTATAATATCGTTTAATTTTTTGCTTTTGAATAAGGAATAATGTGATGCATCATGCATAATAATTGCACAACCTAATTGCTTGCCACCAATGATAAATAATGCGATGACAATATTGATAGCAAGAATTAATTTATTGCTTGTAAATTGTGTGGTAATACCTACTAATGCGAAAGCAAATATTATCCAAAACCAAACAGATGCTACTTCATACAATCCTTTCCAATCTGATTTTATATGCAATTGTTTTATCTCTTCTTTTGTCAAATATTGATTAATAATTTGCTTATACTTCACCACCTGATGATTTTCAGGGCGCACACTAAATTCAAAATTATTAAAGGTTGTTGCCATAACGAAAACTATTTTTCTAAAAAAGATTGCATAGCAAGATAAGTGTCTTCTGGATATAAATTTAAACAAAAATGGCCACCTTTTATTGCTGTATATTCTTCATCTGGCGCTGCAATTATTTTGTCATTTTTATCGTGTATTCGCAATGGATTCGGTAAAATAGAGTCAATCTTTTTTTGATAATTCATTTCTAACATTAATGCTAATTCATAATTACTGAATGTGTCAAAATTATCCATGATTTCCTCTTGTACTGCTCTGTAGTTTTCATCTTTTATTTTATTGAGTAAATATTCTTTTAGCATGTTTGTTTTAATTAAGCCAGACAAAACAGCAATCATAGTTGCTCTCGGCATCTTTGGAAATGTATGAATTACTTTTTGTGGATCATTAAATGCACCTATCATACAAATTTCATTTCCTAATAATTCTCTAGTTTGAAATGAAAAATAGCCACCCATAGAATGTCCTAATAATTTATCTTCTGATTGTATAGCGTATGTATTGACTAATTGTTTTGAGAACTGTTGAACGGTGATAAAGGGAAAAGTGAATTTTTTTAAAACAGGCCTGTAATCAACATGTATGATTTTATATTTATGTTTGTTTATATAAGGAATTAAATTGTTGAAACAAAAGGTGTCTTCACCAAAACCAGGCAATAGAAATAAGCGTTTATTCATGTAACGAAAATAGAGAATCTAATTGAAATTTCATTTCTTTAAGATATAATTTATAATGTATTTTTGCAGTATGAATAAAATACGCTTACCAGCCGAATGGGAAAAACAAGCTTTGATACAAATAGCATTTCCTAGCGAGCAGTCTGATTGGATTGATTATTGGCATTCTGTCATTCCTTGCTATATTCAAATCATTAAAACAATTTCAAGCTATCAGCCTTTATTGATAGTTTGTGATAATGAAGAAGCCGTTAAACACCTTTTACTAGACATCGATTTGACGAATATCTATATTATACAATTGCCAATCAATGATACATGGGCACGTGACCATGGTGCAATAACTATTGAATCTGAAAATGGTTTTCAATTTTATGATTTTATGTTTAATGGTTGGGGTCTTAAATTTGCTGCTGATAAAGACAATTTGATTACTAATGGCTTATGGGAAAACGGAATTTATAATTGTGATAAATTGATTATTCCTGATTTAGTGCTCGAAGGCGGAAGTATTGAAAGTGATGGAAATGGCGTACTAATGACAAGCACAAACTGCCTATTATCGCCTAATAGAAATCCACATTTATCAAAACAGCAAATTGAAGAAAAGTTATTCTCTCTTTTCAATTTAAAAAAGATTATATGGCTCGAACATGGCCATTTAATAGGCGATGACACAGATGCGCATATAGATACACTTGCCCGTTTTTGTGATGAAAAAACGATTGCCTATGTCCAATGTACAGATATTGATGAGGTGCATTATACTTCATTGAAAAAAATGGAAGATGAACTTAAAAATTTAAGAACCATAGATAATGAGCCATATCAACTCATTCCATTGCCAATGGCTGATGCTTTATTTGCTCCAGATGACAATAGAAGATTGCCCGCAACGTATGCTAATTTCTTAATCCTAAATGATGTTGTGCTAATGCCTACTTATCATGTCGAACAAGATGATGAAGCACTTACTCAACTCCAAAAAGCATTTCCCAATAAGAAAGTTGAAGGAATTGACTGTGCTGCATTATTACTACAACATGGTTCTTTACATTGTATAAGCATGCAATACCCTGAAGGAAGCATAAATTTTGAAGTATTAAAAAATAAAAAATAAAAATGAAAGTAGGAATTGTTCAACAATCAAATACCAATGATAAAGCGGAGAATATTCGTAAATCATTAGAAGGAATAGCAGCTTGTAAAGCTCAAGGTGCAACACTTGTTGTATTGCAAGAGTTACATTGTGGTATTTATTTTTGCCAAGCAGAAGAAACGGAAATGTTCAATTTAGCCGAACCAATTCCTTCTGAAACATGCGCAATATTTGCAGAAGCTGCAAAAAAAAATGAGATAGTATTGGTGACCTCATTATTCGAAAAAAGAGCACCTGGATTATATCATAATACTTCCGTAGTTTTTGAAAAAGATGGCACAATTGCTGGTAAATATCGTAAAATGCATATACCTGATGATCCTGCCTATTACGAGAAATTTTATTTCACGCCAGGTGATTTAGGATTCAAACCTATATCGACTTCTGTTGGCAAATTAGGTGTACTCGTTTGTTGGGATCAATGGTATCCAGAAGCAGCTCGATTAATGGCATTAAATGGTGCTGAATTATTAATTTATCCTACAGCAATTGGTTGGGAAAGCACAGACACTACAATTGAAAAAGAAAGACAATTTACGGCTTGGCAAACTGTACAACGCGGTCATGCTGTGGCTAACGGATTACCAGTTGTGGCTGTAAATAGAGTAGGGCATGAGCCTGATTGGACTGGCGTGACCAATGGAATACAATTTTGGGGACAGAGTTTTGTTGCCGGCCCGCAAGGTGAGTTGTTGTTTACTGCGCCAAGCGATAGCGAAGTAAATGCTGTTATAAACATTGACAAACAAAGGACAGAAGACGTTCGAAGAATATGGCCTTTTTTACGCGATAGAAGAATCGATGCATATGACGAAATTCTTAAAAGATATGTTGATTAGTTTTGATCGACTTAATTGTTTTAAACGGTATTTTTCATCTGCTTTTTTTTATTTAATAAATAAAACTAAATAAATTTCTATGGCTATAGCAAAAATTGCGATACTTACTTCTGGCGGAGATGCGCCAGGTATGAATGCCTGTATTCGTGCTGTGGTTCGTGCATCCCTTCAAAAAGACATACAAGTTTTTGGAATATTGAATGGCTATGAAGGCATGGTAAATGGCGATTTTATAGAGATGAATACACGCTCTGTCGGTAATATTATTCATCGCGGTGGCACCATGCTAAAGTCATCAAGAAGTAAATCATTTACAACAACGGCAGGTAGAAAGGCCGCATTTGAGCAATTGCAAAACAGAAATATAGATGCTGTTGTTGTCATTGGTGGAGATGGCACTTGTAAAGGTGCATTGCAATTTACAAACGAATATGCAATTCCATTTATAGGTATTCCTGGCACAATTGACAACGACTTGTATGGCACTGATTTTACGATTGGATATGATACAGCGGTGCAAACTGCTGTTGAGTTAATAGACAAAGTACGCGATACAGCCAACTCATTTGGTCGTGTGTTTTTTATTGAAGTAATGGGCCGTGATGTTGGTTCTATTGCATTGGCTGCTGGCTTGGCTGCTGGTGCTGAAGATATCTTAATTCCTGAATTGAAAACAGATATACATGAGCTGTCATTGAAATTACAAAATAGCAGACAAAAAGAATCTTATATTGTTGTAGTTTCCGAAGGCGATGATGCAGGTGGCGTACTCGAAATCGCAGCTAAATTCAAACAATTACATCCTGATTATGATGTAAAAACATTAGTACTTGGCCATTTATTACGTGGCGGAAGTCCAAGTGCAAACGACAGAATCCTTGCATCAAGATTAGGTACTGCAGCAGTAGATGCCTTGCTTAATAAAAATTTTAATGTGATGGTTGGTGTAGAGAAAAATAGTATTTGCTACACACCTTTGTCACAAATTCGTAAACATTTTGTTAGCATAAACGAAGAATGGAAACATTTGCTTGATGTACTTTCCTATTAAATATTCATCAAGATGTCAATAAATACTAATGTTTTCGTGCAGGTTTAGGTTTTGGTTTTATTGACTTAATTTCTTTACTCTTTTTCTCTTCTTCTGTTTTTTCGATTTCAACAGATTTTAGTGCTAACTCAATTTGTGCTAAATGATGTTTGCCATGCCAAGCATATTGTGCCAAAATTTCTTGTAATGCAGGTGTTGTTTTATATTCTGGATGTGTGTATGTTCGTTTGAAATCATTTTTATCCATATTTTCTAATAAGCAGACCCATTTTGTGTGTAATGCTTTTAGCAATTTTATTGATATTTTTATGGGCAATTGAATGTCGGCTGTTTCTGCCCATAAATCTTGAGTATATGGTTTAATGACTGGATTGTTTTCCGTCAAACTAAGTTTAAATCTAATAAAAGCATTCATGTGACTGTCGGCAAGATGATGTATAATTTGTTCAATACTCCAGCCACCATCTCTATATGATGCTTGTAATTGTGCATCAGATTTGATTTTTTTTGCTACTTTTTTTGAATCCTTTGGTAAAGATTTTAGCTCTTGTGTCAGATTGTTGATTACCACATCTGTATATTCATGAGGCACACTAAATTTTCCTATTGGAAATATTTTCGGATCAATTTTTTCCGCCTGAATAACTGATTTTACTACAGGTTTAGGCTTTTGAGCCTGTGTTTTTTTTAATACACTTTTTAATGAAGTAGCTTTCTTAGGCGTCACTTTTTCAGTAACACTTTTTTTTGTTGCAAGGTTTTTCTTAACGGGCTTTGTTGTTGTTTTTTTTATGATTGCCATAATTAATATTTTTCAATTGTTCTTTCAATAATTTCATTGTTGTTGCTCAATACAATTTTGTATGCACCACTTGCTAAATCAGATAGGGAAATCGTTTTATTGTATAATCCTTTTGAATGAAACCCTAAGTCTTGAGTTTTTACTAAGCGTCCACTAAAATCGTAAATATTTAAAGACAATGCAGTATTTGATGCTGTATTGTATTGAATAGTTATTTGATCGATAAATGGATTTGGATAAGCGCTTAATACTATTAAATCATTGCTCCTGTTTTTTATTCCTGACACTACAGTTTGTCGTGGTGTTTCGGGTGCTTGGTAAAATGGTGGTGCTAACATAACAGATGCTGTTGTTGTTTTCTTTAGCCATCTTGTGTTTTCTAACGTGTAATAGGCTGTTTCAAATGCTTGTCCTGTATTAAGTGTGCTAACTGTTGGTACTGAATAAAAATTTCCTTGGGCAATAGTATCTTTTAAATCTAAAATGCCATACCCTTTTTTAAATAAATCAACATATTTGATATGTGGTAATAATGAGGTAACCAATCCATAAATAGGATCTAATGGAATTGGTGAAGAGGAAGAAGTAACACTCGTGCATACAAACTCAACAGCGACAGAGCCAGCACCAGTAGCAGGATTGTAAGTAGCTGTATTATATGGTAAATCCATTGCCCAAGCGGTATGTATATCGCCAGTTAATGTAATGACATTTTTTATGTTGTTATTTAAAATAATGTCGTATAATTTTTTTCTATCAGCATTATAACCGTCCCATTGGTCATTATTGAGCATAATGCCAAAAGGAGTGAGGTTGCCCATCATTACTTGTTGACCAAGTATTTTCCATTTTGCTGTTGAATGAATAAGTTCATTTTTCAACCATTCCATTTGTTCATTTCCTATAATATGTCTGGAGGTGTCATTAGTGTTTCCACCCATAATACTTCTATCGTACAACCTTGTGTCCAGCATAAAAATATCTGCTAAATTACCATAGCTAATTTTTCTCCAAATTTTGTTGGTATTGTGCGCATCTTGCAAGCGTTTAGGCAACCATTCATCATTGGCTTGTTGTCCTGCCGCTTTTCTTACTGACCAAGGACCTTCAGCACCTGGAGTATGATTGTCTGCACCATTAGTATAGGAATTATTGGCAGTTTCATGGTCGTCCCATACTGTA
>JADKZZ010000002.1 GCA_020848475.1 Chitinophagales bacterium
TAGTTTAACCTTGTAGATTAATCATTTACCTTTACCTTTGTTTTTAAATGTAAGTGAAAAATGACGCTTTCTAATTTATATCAAAAAGCACTTCGCTTTGAATTTCTGAGTATTGAAGAAGGAATTTTTCTTTATGAAAATGCGCCTACATCAGAACTGATGGCAATCGGTCATCAACTTCGTCTTATTCAAAAACCTGATAATATTGTCACATGGCAAATCGATAGAAACGTAAACACGACAAATGTTTGCGTTGCTAACTGCAAATTTTGTAATTTCTATAGAAAACCAGGACATCAAGAGTCTTATATTACAGATATAGATACTTATAAAACTAAGATTGAAGAAACCATTCGCTACGGTGGTGACCAATTATTATTACAAGGTGGCCATCATCCTGAATTAGGTTTGCAATTTTATAAAGACACCTTTTCTGCAATAAAAAAACTATTTCCGCACATAAAACTACATGCACTGGGTCCGCCAGAAATTGCACATATCTGCAAGTTAGAAGGCATGTCGCATACAGAAGTATTGAAATCGCTGAAAGAAGCAGGCTTGGATTCGCTTCCAGGTGCTGGTGCTGAAATATTAAATGACAGAGTACGCCGTTTGCTCGCGAAAGGGAAATGCAGTGGAGGTGAGTGGCTCGACGTGATGCGCGCTGCCCATCAATTGCATATCACTACTTCTGCTACCATGATGTTTGGACATATCGAAACAATATATGAACGTATGGAACATTTAGTGTGGATTCGTCAAGTGCAAAGCGAAAAACCAGCTTCAGCTAAAGGCTTTTTAGCCTTTATTCCTTGGCCATATCAAGATGAAGGCACCTTGCTTAAAAAAATGCGCAATATCAGCAATCAGGTAACAGGTGATGAATACATCAGAATGCTGGCAATTTGCAGAATCATGTTGCCGAATATAAAAAACATACAAGCCTCATGGCTCACTGTTGGAAAAGATATAGCACAGATGTGCCTACGTGCTGGTGCTAATGATTTTGGCTCTATAATGATTGAAGAAAACGTAGTGTCTGCAGCTGGCGCACCACATCGATTTACATCTAAAAGCATACAACAGGCTATACTTGATGCAGGTTTTGAACCAAGATTACGCAATCAGCAATATGAATTCAGAACTCTTCCAGAAGATGTAGAAGTACAGGTAATAAACTACTAAAAACCTTGCGCTACATCAATAAAATTAATACACACATAAAATTATTTATGACACTTACAGCGCTAAAACGCTAGTATTTTATGGTTTTCATGCAACTGTAAACAAGTATTTTTAGTCTTATCAGATAACATTAGCTTAAAATTTCTTTAAAAATTATTGTTTCTAAAAAAAAATGTAGTAATATTGCAGATTAACATACATTAACTTCTTTAAGAATTATTAACAAAACCAGTTAGTCTTTATGAAAAAAACGTTATTATTATGGTTATTTGGGCTGTTGCTAACGACCCAAGTATTTGCGCAGAACCGCTCGCTAAGTGGTACTGTAAAAGATGCGACCACAGGCGAAGCGCTGATAGGTGTGAACGTTACAGGTAAAGGTACCACAATCGGTACGGTTACAGACATCGATGGTAAGTACACATTGGAACTACCAAAAGATGTAACAACATTAGTATTCTCTTACATTGGCTACACCAACCTTGAGAAACCAATCCTTTCTTTAGTAATAGATGCTTCTATGGCTGTTGAGGGCAAACAATTAGAAGAGCTAGTAGTTACAGCAATGGCTATCAAAAGAGAGTCAAGAAGTATTACGGGTTCATTCAACACGGTCACTAGTGAAGATTTCAACAGTGGTTCTACTAATGCAATTGGTGCTATCCAATCAAAAGTACCAGGCTTAAGAATCAACACAATCGGTGGTCAAGTGGGTGCTTCTACTAGAATCGTATTGCGTGGTGAAGCTTCTTTAACAGGAGGTAACAACGCATTAATCGTTGTAGATGGTATTCCAATCAATAACAACACGAACTCCTATGGTAATTCAGGAAGTGACTTCGTTGACTTTGGTAACAGAGCAAATGATATCAATCCTGATGATATCGAATCAGTAACAGTATTAAAAGGACCTGCTGCGACAGCGCTTTACGGTTCTCGTGGTACTGCTGGTGTTATTATCTATACTACTAAAAGTGGTAAAGGTTTAAAAGACAATAAAAAATTCAATATTACAGCAAGCTCTGGCGTTACATTTGATAAAGTATATTTATTAATGAAGCGTCAAGATCAATTCGGTCAAGGTTATGACAATGGTCCAGATCCAATCGAAAACTTCTCTTGGGGTCCAAAATTTGATGGCGTTGTTCGTCCATGGACACCAGCCGTGAGCACTCCTAATGGTTTCTCACAGTTAATTCGTCCTTACAGTGCAGTAAAACACCAATTGGAAGATGCTTTCAATACGGGTACTACGGTAACTAGCAACTTAGCATTAGAAGGTGGAAACGATAAATTCACTTACTACGTATCTTACGGTAATATCAGAAATAAAGGTATTTTCCCTAATACATTTTATAGAAGAAATAACATTACTGCAAATGCATCTGCAAAATTAGGCGATAAAGTAACCACTAAGTTCAACTTAGCTTACTCTAATATCAACCAACGCACTATACAAGGTCAAGCATTAGGTGGTGGCTTCGTAGGTCCTTACCAAATATTAATCCAAACGCCAGTAAATATTCCTTTAAGTGAAGTGAGAGACTACAACAGTATCTACCAAGATTTTAATGGCTACTATGGTGGTTATACACCAAACCCATTCTGGTTAATGGATAATACAAATAATGATAATAAAACAGATAACGTTTTGGGTTCAGTAGAATTAGAATACAAACCAGTAAGCTATATTTCATTAATGGCAAGAGCAGGTACTAACTTTACTACAAGTAACAGCTACATCAGCCGTCCTAAATATAACTACGCTATTGGTGGTGCTAACCCAACAGA
>JADKZZ010000003.1 GCA_020848475.1 Chitinophagales bacterium
TGAAAATCGCTGTGAAATTTGAGGAGAACTATATGGCGTTTGATTAGATTGATTTGTGCTACTTTTAAAGTGGTGTGTAATTAGTTTTTTAAAATCGCCTAATTCATCATTGCATTCTGTTTCGTTTTTACACACTATTCCAATTTCTACTTTATCGTTTTCTATTTTTACCAAATATTTTGGCACGAAGAAATGTAAAATTGGATTTTCTATTTTATCGAAATTGTTAGAATATAAGCTTGCCTCAATTTCATTTTTCAAGTCATAATTGATAAAACCAAATAACCAATCCTTATGCGCTTGCTGAAATGAACTTAGCTGCGCTAAACAATTGTCAGAAACAGATAACACGTCGATGGCGTCAATGGCAAACAAAGAGCCAAAAGTAGAGTATGGATAATTCGGATAATTATTAGAGTCGAGATAACAAAAATATTGTGCGGATTGCGCAATTGCTAAAAGCTGTAACTTGAATTGTTCAATATCATCTACACCATAAGAAAAAAATGTTCTCATGTTTTGATTTTTGTTTAATATAAAATGGCGATTGCCTATTTATCTGCTAATTCGATTAATTGTTCGCGTCCAGGACCATTAGAAACCATGGCTACTTTGGTGTTCAAATATTTTTCTAAATAATCAACATACGCTAATAGTTCAGCTGGCATTGCTTGTTGTGCGTCAATATTTCCCCAGCTTTTAAAGTAGATTGTTGTCGGTTTTATTTTTCTATTTACCATATCATAAGGTAAATCTTTGGTTTCTTTATTGTCATATGCATAATGCGTGCACACGCCAAATTCTTCAAAAGAATTTAAGATATCTGCTTTTGTAATGATAAGCTTGGTAACTCCGTTGATTAAACACGCATAATTTAATGCTGGCAAATCAATCCAACCACATCTGCGCGGACGACCTGTTGTTGCACCAAATTCGCCACCTACTTGTCGAAGTTTTTCGCCTACTTCATCTTCTAATTCTGATGGAAAAGGGCCACTACCAACACGCGTACAATACGCTTTTGTAATACCAATGACTTCGCCTATGTGTTTTGGTGAAATGCCTAAGCCAGTGCATACCGCCGCTGAAATAGTGTTGGAAGAAGTAACAAATGGATAAGTGCCAAAGTCGATGTCTAACATAGAACCTTGTGCGCCTTCTGCTAATATTTTTTTGCCTTTTTTTAAAGCTTCATTAATAAAATATACAGACTCTACTTGCTTAAGTGTTTTTAATTTTTCTACTGCCTCAAACCATTCTTTTTCCATTTCATTCAAGTCGAAATCGAAATTATACATTTGTAATAATTGCAAATGCTTAGCTTTTAACAGTTCATATTTCACAATAAAATCTTCTTCAATAATATCGCCAAAACGCAAGCCATTTCTGCCAGTTTTGTCCATATAGGTCGGTCCTATGCCTTTTAAAGTAGAGCCAATTTTGGAGGCACCTTTTGCATTTTCTGATGCTGCATCTAACATTTTATGAGATGGCAATATAAGATTAGCACGCTTAGAAATAACTAAACGCTCTTGCACTGGCACACCTTGTTTTTCTAAATTCTCGATTTCTTTTACTAATGTAATTGGGTCGATAACTACTCCATTACCGATGTAATTGATTTTGCCTTTGCGAAAAATACCAGAAGGAATTGTATGTAACACATGTTTTACACCATCAATATACAATGTGTGTCCTGCGTTTGGACCACCTTGAAAGCGTGCAATGATATCATATTTATCTGCTAAATAATCAACGATTTTCCCTTTTCCTTCGTCGCCCCATTGTAAGCCTAAAATTACATCTACTAGCATAGTTTGTGTGTCTATTATTTGTTTATACTAATTAAAGTTTGAAATTGAGAAATTTATTTAGTAAAAACAATTATTGAACATAAAATTTAGGTTAGTGTTTTGATTGGTATCTCATTTTTTTGTAAAACGCATCCATAATCGTTCATGGAAATAGTATAGAATTATTTTGGTAATAAGTTCTGTTGCTCCAATTTTGAGCGCTTGAGAATAGTCACCTGTAATAAATGTGGCAATAATAATCGTATCCATAGTACCAAAGAAACGCCAGCTTATCCCTTTTATTAGGCTTCTATAATGTTCTTCTTGTACTTTTAACTGGTTTCTGGTGTCGGTATCTAAACAAGGCCTGTTCTCTTCATTTACTAATTGGCTAATCTTGGTTCCCCATTTTACTCGTATCCAAACACGCTCGTGAAGATAGAATAAGAAGATTTTAGTAAATACTTCGATGAAGCCGATTCTTAATGCATCTCCTATGCTGCCAGTGTAAATAAAGGATAGTAAGATGGTGTCTAAGGTGGCAACCACACGCCAAGAAACTCCTTTTAGAAAGCTTATATGATGTTTTATATTCATAATTGTTTATTTAATTCGTTTTAAGTACAGTAAAATTAGTGTGTAAAGTTAAGCGCAATACTTGTCTGTTGTAAAAATCAATACCACTGCTTCTTTGCTGAAATTGATTAATATAGCCTAGTTCTATTCCAATAGTCTTATTGAAGTTGTAGCGTACAGAACAGCCTATTCGGTTTTGGTCAAAAATGTTATAAAGTATAGATTTTCCCGCATTTAAGAGTATTTCATCGAATACGATTAGATGCAATGATTTTTCTTCTTTTTGATAGGCTGCAAAATCAAGAAGAATCTGATATCGAAATCGGAAATTATTGTTGTAGCCATCTATTGTTTCTGTAAAAGCCGGATTGGTTTTCTTTATAAATCGCCACTCCGCACGCCATCTTTGCGCAATGCTAAATCGTTTGCTGATAGAATTTTTATGATTGATTTCTATATGAGGTCGCCATTCTGGTATCATTAATTTAGTGCTAGCCAATTCATTATTTGTGCCCATATACCACATTGAAATTCCAGCTCCTATGGTCCAGTTTTTTTTCAATTGCTTATCTACTGTTACACGAAATAAAAATTGATGTTGCTTCAATGCTTTTGCTATAAAAAATCGTTCATCAAATTCTGATTTTAGCATACAATTTTTTGGTAATTGCAATTGCTGATTGTAACGTATCCAAATGCTGGCTTGGTGTTGTTTGTTTTTTGATTGCGAATAGCAATTTGCATTATATAGCATTATAAACAATAAGATGTAGCAGCTTTTTAAATGCATATAAGATGAATAGTTTTTAATGTCTAATTTTGATGACTTGCACACAAATCTATATAATCTATAAAATAGATAGACTAAATGTGTTGTTAATTTAGTATTATGCTTTTTGAGAGCTGTCGCTTATATTTATTGTCAAAAAATGATGCTTACAAATTTTTGGATATGGTTGGCAATTATTTCCAGTATATTAACCAATATTGGATTCAAATATGCCGCAATGGTTTTGGGTAATCCTACTAAGAAGTGGTTAACGTTTGCCGGTGCTTTAGTATTCGGATTGCTTAATTCTGTGTGTATGACAGAAGCATTAAAAACCATTCCATTGAATATTGCCAGTGCTTTATTTTTTTCACTCACAATAATCGGATTGCTATTTGCTTCGTACTTTATTTTTAAAGACGCATTAGGTTGGAAACAAATAATAGGTACTGCCATCATCATCGTAGGCGTAGTTGTAGTTAATTTGAAATAAGTAAAACGATAGCTTGCAATTGACTATAAAATTCATATTCAGACAGCAGATTTGTGTTGCCTGTAGTTGAAAAATTTTGTCTATTAAAATAAAAA
>JADKZZ010000004.1 GCA_020848475.1 Chitinophagales bacterium
ACACAAATCACTGGTGATTCGATTTATTTATACAATAGAAACAATGAAATTTACAAAGTAGATATTTACAACAATGCTTTTATTATCAACTTGCAAGATGCTGAAATTTATAACCAAACTAAAGGAAAATTTATGCAAGCATTTCTAAAAAACAAAGAGATGGAAAAAGTAGATGTAGATGGCAATGCAGAAAGTATATATTTTATAAAAGACAAGGAAAATGCATATAATGGTGCCAATAAATCAACATCTGCCTTTATTACTGTTTCCTTTGATAAAGGCGAGGTAAACAGAATAAAATTGACAGGCACTCCTGAAGCTGAGTTTACTCCAATGAAAAAAATAAATGCATCTACTTATAGATTAGATGGCTTTACTTGGTATGGCAACAAGCAACCGCTCACAAAATATGATGTAATTAGAGACAAGGCGCAATACGAAAAATATATTAATGGTTTGCCTATTAAAAAAGTGGAAATCATTGAAGAAAAGAAAGAGGAAAATGCAATTGAAACTGAACAAGATAATAAAGAGGAATAATGCTTTTCCTCTTTGGCGATATCTACAGCATTCTATAAAATTTTATCACACTTTATCCTTCTTAATTTTTTCTTTTTCAGTTTCCAACCAATCATTCACCATCTCTTTTGTTAGCTCTAAATGAGCATCAGCAATTACTTTTAAAGCATCTTTATTGTTTACTATTTCTTGCTCAATTTGTGCTTTATCAATATTAGTAGAAAGCGTTAGTTTTTTATTTAGTTCGTGATTTCGATAGTTAATATTTTCGATAGTACTCAATTCTATTTCGTGTTCAATGTTTTTCAATTTTTCATCATAAGGACCTTTTGCAGAAAATAATTTAGATAAGACAGGTGCAGTTTCAATACATATAAACAACAACATAATAAACCAGCTTGGTGTTTGTGGCAATTTCGATAAACCATCTAATCTTGCCATCAAACCGTCATAGGCTTCAATGGTAGGTTGCGCTTTTGCAAGTGCTGTATCACGTTGTGCTTTTGCATGTAAAATTTGTTGTTCACGCTCATCAATCAAAGGTTGATATTTGTCTTGCAATTCTTTCATTTCCAATTCTATCTTGTCATACTGTTGTTTCTTCTCTTTAAACACAGGGCCTTTGCCTAATTTATTCGTACCACGCGTGCCTTCAGCTTCGCCAATAAATGCTGTATATAGAGAGTCGCGAGCCATTGACATTTTTGCTATTTCATTTTTATAAATAGCTATTTCACCACGCAAGCTATCCATTATTGGATTGAATTGTTGTTCTGTTTTGCGTTGTGTTTGTATAGCAAATTCTCGTTGTTGCTCTTCTATTTTTTGTGCAATCTCTTTCTCGAATATTTTTAATTCTAATGGTTTTGAAATAACAATAGCTAAAATTACTGCTAATATTAATCTTGGTAAGACCAGCTTGAATTCGTTCCAAAATAATTCGTCTTTACGCAAGGTTGAAACAATAAATCTATCTAAATTAAAAATAACTAAACCCCATACAATGCCAAATGCAATGGCTGGATATACGCTTTTAAATACACTAAACAATGCATAGCCACCAGATAATGTGGCAAGTACGCCAGTAAAAAAAACTGTAGCTCCGATGCCAACGTATTTATTGTGTTCTGATTGTGGGCAATCCTTCAGCACATCTTGATTAGCACCTGAACACCACCAAAAAAATGTAGTAAAACCGCTTACATTATGAATTGGAAAACTAGTATTGTTTTTAAATTCTTCCATTATGCTATTTGTTTATATTTTGTTTGTTATTAAAATAGTCTTTTACTTTTTGACTAAAAGATGTTGGGATTATTTTGTGTTGCAATACTTCATGCAAAGTGATTACTTTCATTTTTTGCGTATCGATAACAGGTTTATTTATAATAAAACCAGGGACTTTCGTCAACTCAGGTATTTGAGTGATTTGCTGTGAATGTATGTGAATATTTGGTTGAGATGTAAATAATTTGTCTGTTACATTTTGAGGAAATACACGCACATAAATTGTATGTGTAATCTCAAATGTTTTATTTTTTGCTGTAATAGTATAAGAAGTATTTCCTGTTGGATAAAATGCTTTTCGACCAATGGATTTTACCAAATCAACTCCGCTTATCGTAATTAAATCTGCATTAAAAATATTCCAATCAATTTCAATATATTGACCTTTCAGAATGCCAACATGGTTTGGAAAATCTTTATGTGTATAATTTAAGTAGCGATGATTCAGATTTGAATCAACTGTATAAATCGAGTACGAAATGACAGGTTCATTGAAATTTTCTTCGCTACTATTATAAGAAGTAATATCAACATTTTTGGGCGTTCGTCTATTGTTTCTTTTAAAATAAAAGACTAAAAATAATATGCCTGTGATTATAATAATGCTTGTTGTCAATATTTTTTTTATTTACTACTTATTGCTCACGACCTACAACCCTATTTATACGTCGGAATAAACTAAATAGTATTACAGATAGTTCCGAAAAGGAAAATTTTAA
>JADKZZ010000005.1 GCA_020848475.1 Chitinophagales bacterium
ACTCATATATCGAAGCGCTGCAAGTAGATTATGATTCATCTGTTACAGGATTATTAGAAATGGAAAATCCTGACGTGTGTTTTAAAAATTTTGCTGTTGGTGCTTATAGCCCAATTCTGCATTATTTAAAATTAAAACAATTGTTGAAAAGCGAAAAACCTCATGTTGTCTTTTTGTTTTTATATGCCAATGATCCTGCAGAAGACAAACAATATCTTAAAGAAGCAAAATTTTATCAGGGAGAAGTAGCAGCTGTTGATGGCGGTATGCCACAGTGGAAGTATGAAATCATTAGAAACTCAAACCTGCTTCGTTTGATTCGAAAATTTTATATGCAGATGACTGTGAACCTGGAAAATAAGCAGCGTAAAGAAGAGTCTGCTTGGAGTGAGAATAATGTAATACTTACGGAACCTACACTAACCTATTTAAAAAAATTTGTAATGCTTTGTATGAATAATAATGTTAAAGTAATTGTGTCGTGCATACCATCAAAAACAGACGTGCTGAGAAGTGATTTTAATACTTCCAGTTTTTCAAATCAAATAAAGGCATGGTGTTCCGGAAAATGTGATTTTCTTGATCTGCAGGGGCCCTTACAGAAATTCTATTTGGCAACTAACACTTCGCCATATTTCAAAAATGATATTCATTTTAATAACTATGGCCACCGCATAGTTGCAAGGACAATTGTTTTAGCTCAAATTATCAAGGACTGATTTGATTTTATTAAAGTCAGGAATTTCACCTGCATTTTCTAAAACTTCAATGTAGCGTAGTATTCCGTTTTTATCAATGAGAAATGCTGCACGTTTTGTAATACCCTTCATGCCTAATCCAAACAGCTCATACTGTGCATGGTAAATTTTTCCTATTTCCTTATTGAAATCAGAGACTAATTGAAAGTTTAATTTTTGTTCTTCTTTATATTTTGCTAACGAATAAATTGTATCGGTTGAGATGCCAATTACTGTACAGTTTAAGTTATTATAATAAGACAGGTTATCTCTGACACTACACAATTCTTTTGTGCAAGTACTGGTAAATGCAGCCGGAAAAAATAAAAGTAAAACATTCTTGCCTTTTAGTTGCTCAAGTGAAAAGGGTTGCTTTTCTGAATTGAAACTTTCAAAAAGCGGAGCAGGATGATTGATATTTAGCGACATCGTATTTAATTATTTAGATTTTTATTTCTGTTTGAATTAACATTTGTATGGTTCATTAAATGGACAAGTGTTTTTAGGTTTTCACCTTCGCAATAGCAGCGTAAATGGTGACATTTATCAATCAAGTCAGTCATATTAATTAGAGTTATTTTAGAGTTAGGAAAATGTTGAATAAAATAATCTTTTAGTTTAATTGCTTCATTGTTAGCGTTACATCCCAAAGTAGTGTTGCCATGCTTTCTTGGCCCCGGGCCAAACAATTCTAAGAAATAGTCTTTCTTACGCAGTACAAAATCTTTTTTATTGTACAACACAAATAAATTATAGTTGTCACTCTTTTTATATGGAAATGTACTTTTTCTGGAATAGTAGCAATTAAAGGCTTCAATTCCGCTTATTGCCGGTGCAATAAGACAAATATTAATATTTCTGTTATTGGGAGTAGGATAGTTGTTTACTGTTGTATCAAACAAAGCATTGGTCACAACTGCAGCACCAAGGCTGTGTGATATAATATTGACTTCCGGTGAATGGGTTCGTGAAAGTATTTGTCTTAATCCATAGCCAACTGAAATAGCATTAAGTTGTACTTTTTCAAAAACCGTAAAAATTTGTTTCATCTGCTTTACACCTTCTGAAATATCCAAGTAGCTACCATCCCAAAATACCCTTATGTAGGAATGCTTTTCAGTACTTAGACGATTTATTGCCTCCATTAATAAACCATAATCTATTACAGAGGTAAAAACACCTGGTTTATTAACATATGATTTTCTGAAACCATGAATCATAAAAGTCGGTACCATGACTTCTTTTGTTCGATTGTTTATTTTATCGGCATTGGTTTGAAAAATCGAATCATTTAGAATACTTATGTTCGAAATACTATAATCACTAAAACGACATTTATATAAAGAGCATATCGCTGCAAATTCATTTGGATTATTTAAGTAAAAAGTATCTAAAGATCCGGCACTGATATTCAATGCAGAGTCAGCAATAAAAAAATCTGGATAAGGCTTTCCGTTTCTGTCAAAATAGATTGATAAAATTGTGTCATTCAGGTTTCTTTCTCCATACAAGACAAAATGTTGTGCCGTACTTTGAAACCAGGAAAACAGAAATAAAATTATTAATAGCCGTGAAAAGTGCTGCATAAGCATTAAAACAATTTCAAAACGTATTTAGCCATTGATTGTTTAAAAGCATGTCATTTAAAACGGCAAAAGTATCTTTTAGTTTTATAACAATTGTGTGTAATTCCAAGGAGCTTTATTTTTAGTATAAGTTCCAAGGAGACCATTGTTATGCTGGAACAATCTTCGTTCCAAATCCTCAGTCACGCCTTTATAGAAGACATTGTGCGAATGTGAATAGATAACGTAAACAGTGAACATAAATAAAAAAGTCC
>JADKZZ010000006.1 GCA_020848475.1 Chitinophagales bacterium
TAAAAACATTTAATGACAAATGCCGACAATACTGTTACTGACAACCATACAATATTCAATGAATGAATTCCATCTTTTAATGGAAAAAAAACTGCGGCAGATAAAAAGGCAAATGGAAAAAGAGCAAAAACCATAAATGTTTTTCGCTTTCCAAATTTGAATGTACTTCTATCGCTAAGGCTACCAACAACAGGCTCCATAAAGGCACTAATAATATAACCTAATGCCGACAAAATGCCGACTATTGTAAATATTTTAAAAACTGGACCTTGATATACAAAAGCTCTAAATAATGGCTCACCATTATCTGGTGGTAAGTAAAAGAAATAAATCAACTCGGTAAATCCAAAGACCGCTAAACTCCACCCAATCTGTCCTGCTGCGAATGCTATTTTTCTAATAAAGGAAACTTCTTCCTGTTCTTGACTCATGTAGCGAAGATACATTAATTCTAAAAAATTACATGAACACCTTGCGTATTTTGTAAGAATAAATCAGCACAACCTTAAATTCTGATTTTAAGTCACATTGAAATTATTGCTTAACCGCATTCAGCACAGCATGATATGGACAAGCAGCAGCATTGATGATTTTTTCCGGACCTAATTGTTCAATCGTATAGCCATTTGGATAGGCTTTGTGCTTGTAGTCTTTGGTTCTGATATAGGGTGATTTTCTTGGAAACCAACTTTCGACCGTACTGCGAATGCGCAATAAATTAGCGATAGATTGTCTTAATATTTTTGGTGGTTCTTGGTAGTTAAATGCTTTTAATAAATGAGGTTCCATCACAGCATGCAAAACAGGTCTGCCTAATTCAAATAAAGAAGAAGGCAGCACCCAGCTTAACATTAGATTTTCTGTTGCTTTGGCCACCTTTGCATTCACTTCCGTGTAAATAAAATTTTGTGCTTCGTAATCGTCGTGAAATTTTTTCAATTTAAAAATGGAATCAGGAATAGAATGTATATGCATGTGCTCTCCAATTTCTTTCCAAACATAATAGCCCGCCAATTCTTCATTACTCGTCAACTTGCGATAGCCATATCTATTAATCCAAAAAGCAGTATCAAATACAAAAGTACTGAGCACATAAATATAATCATCATTTGATATTTTAAATGCTGCATGAATTTTATTCATCTGCTCTAAAGCCTGTTTTCCTCTTCCCTCTTTTAATCCATTTTCAATGATTTCACTTAATAAAATATCTGTATCATCATATCTTTTTTGTGTATGATTTTCTAATTCTTTAGTTCGATGTAAAACATTTACTATAGATGGCGTTGCATAAGTTTTGTACAAAGCGAATTCGAGTGCACGATTAAAATCCCATGGAAATTCGTAGAACAAGGACAAACGAATTATTTCCCAAGCATCTTTTTCAGGATGCAAAGATTCTATTTTTAGCAAAGCCTGTGATTTTGGCATAACTAAATGGTTTATACTAAAATATACAAAATTTCTAATTAAAGCAAATAAGAATGACACGTAAGAAGAAATAAAAAAGGTCAACACAATGGTTGACCTATAACACGTAAATTGTAATTACTTATTTGGTTGAGGTGTTAATCGCAAATAGGGTTTGATAATCTTAAAACCTTTTGGAAATTTTGTTGTCGCTTCCTCATTAGAAATTGTTGGTGCAATTACTACCTCTTCTCCTTCTTGCCAATTAACTGGTGTAGCTACGCTGTAGTTAGCTGTTAATTGTAAAGAATCAATAACGCGTAAAATCTCGTTAAAATTTCTACCTGTTGACGCTGGATAGGTAATTGTCAGTTTGATTTTTTTATCAGGACCGATGACAAAAACACTACGCACTGTAAATTTTTCTGAAGAATTTGGGTGCATCATATCATACAAGTTGGCCACCGTTTTGTCTGGATCGGCGATGATGGGAAAATTCATTGCTACATGTTGTGTTTCCTCGATGTCTTTTATCCAGCCGTGATGAGAGTCGATATCATCAACACTCAAGGCTAAGACTTTTACATTTCGCTTCGAAAATTCATCTTTTAATTTTGCGGTATAGCCTAATTCGGTAGTGCATACTGGTGTATAATCTGCTGGATGAGAAAATAAAACTGCCCAATTATTTCCTAACCATTCATGAAAGTTAATTGTTCCTTCTGTTGTTTCTGCTGTGAAGTTGGGCGCTTCATCGCCTAATCGTAATGACATAATATTAAATTTTTGTGTTTTAAAAAGCAATTTCGGTTTAAATATACAATTAGTGGAAATAAAACATTTGTTAAAAAGTAAAAAAGAGTAAATTTATAGAAACATCAAACATGAATTCAATATTTATATCACAGACGTTTAATGCTCCACAAGATGAGATTTTTGCCTATTTATGCGACCACAATAATTTAGGTGCTATTTTAGGAGCGCAAATTGTACGCATAAAAGATGCAGACAGTGGCAATCCAAATGGTGTTGGTTCTGTTAGAAGCATAAAAATAGGTGTCGAATTATTGCAGGAAACTGTGGTTACTTTTGATGAGCCTAATTTAATAGAGTATAAAATAAGCAGTAATGCACCTATTAATTACCATTTAGGTTGCATGGAATTTTCGACACCAGCACCAGGAAAAACACAGTTAAATTATACAATCGATTTGGAAAGTAAAATCGGAATAATAGATGGTGCTGTCGGTTTTATTCTAAAAACCGTAATTACTAATGGCTTAAAAAAATTAGCTGCTAAATACAACTAATGTTAGGATTAAGAACAAGACCTGAAAAACAAAAATTGCATTTTTTACAAGATTTTAATGCTCCTGTAAAAAATGTATTTGCTTTTTTTAGTGATCATAATCGTTTAAAAGAAATTTATCCTGGATTTATAAAACGCATTATTGATTCGCCAAATCCTGCAAACTGTAATGACGTCGGTTCGTCGCGAGTGATTTTTAGTTTTCCTTTATTATTTCAAGAAACAACAACACAATATATAGAATCAAAATATTTAGAATATAAAATCACCTTTGGCAGCCCAATAAAAAACCACATTGGCAAAATGCACTTTATTGAATTATCGCCAACAAAAACAAGACTTGATTATATTATAGAATTTGAACCTGTGATACCTTATACTGGATTTATTATACAACAAATCAATTCTAAAATTGTACAAGATGCACTAAGTACTTTATCTTTAAGATTCAATCAAAATCCAAACTATTGAACAAACTACATCTATTTATTTTTGTCGCATGCATTACACTTTTTTCTTGTAAAAAAGATGAATTTATACAAGTAGATTACATTGTGTTTGGTGCTATTCAAGGAGATTGTCCTAATGGTTGCAGATATGTATATTATTTAGATTCTCAAAAATTATTGGAAGATGAACAAGTAAAATATTATGCCAATCAACAGTTATCGAATTTCAATAAAGCACTTACAGGCGAACAATTTGAACTCGTAAAAACGCTTTTGCATCAAGTTCCTAGCGCAATGACCAAAACATCGAAATCATTATTTATAGATTTGAATGCTGGCAGTCCAAACTTATGGTATGCTGAAGTAAAAGCAAACAACAGAATTTATAAATGGACTTTTGACAATGCACCGTCGAGCACACCAGCTTACTTGCAAACATTTGCCAATGCAGTTATCAATGCTACTCAACAATTACAATAAATAGCAATACGCTAAATAGTGAATGGCTAAACATAAAGTCTAGCCATTTCCAAAATTACAATCTGTTAGAAAGTTTTATTTTCAATAATAATATATTGGTATATCATTAGGTTTCGAAATAGCATTTTTTGACGGAAATTTTCGTTTTCGCACAATTGCAGGAACTGCCTTTAAATTTAATCCAAGTTGTGGGGACACTTGATTAAAAATACGCATTACATACGTACATAATCTAAATACAAATATCATGACTGGGTTTTTATGTATTTTAAAGTTGTGTAAAAAAAATGAAAAGCGCAATAGTCTACAATATTAATTTTTTCATTTTAAAATGTGGCAATCCTACTTCTGTAAACTCATCTCCTATTTGTGTATAATGTAAGCTTTTATAGAATGCCAATGCAGATTCGCGCGCATGTAATTCGATAGCAACAAAATTATTTTCTTTAGCAAATTTTTCAGCAAATACAACCAACTTATGGCCAATGCCACACCGTTGAAATGCTGTAGCTACAGCAACTTGTCGCATTTTCAATACTCGAGACTCACCTTTACGAAGCAATAAGACACCAATAACGTTTCCATTTAATACTGCTGCAATATGCACTTCGTCGTGCTCTAATGCTAATTGCTCAGGTGTGTAAGCCAAACCAATAGGCTTGCGTAAAACATCATCTCTTAATGTGATTGTTTGCTCATAAATTGTCGAACCAAAAGGTACAATTTGTATTTCCACATCATTCATACATATAAAAATACAGGATTAAATGTTAAAAATTGGAACTGATGTGAAAAATATTTGGTTTATATCATAAACTACTTTATATTTACACTTAATTTACAAATCATGAGAGAACAAAATATAACGGAATTAGAAAGTCTTGCTATTATTCAAGAGATGATTGAAAAAACAAAGCAACATTTGAATGATAAAAGCACATACTTTTTTCTTTGGGGTTTTGCCGTCTTTTTATGCGCTATTGCTCAATATATCATGCTAAAAATGCTTCTAA
>JADKZZ010000007.1 GCA_020848475.1 Chitinophagales bacterium
AAATCGCTCGGTGCGTGGGGCGGCGATTTTATTATGGTTTGTAGTGATGAAAAACAAGAAATGATTACACATTATTTCCAAAACAAAGGCTTTTCCACAATTATACCATACAACGCAATGATTTTATAATTCGTCTTCTTTTTTACATGCATTTAAATTTGTATATTGCGCAGTTCGCAAATTTGTAACTGATTTTTGTCTTTATAGTTTTATCTGAAAAGATATATATAGTGGCAAAAAATGGAAAAATAGCCTTGGTACAGATTTTGCATTATAACGACTATACGTACATGAGAATTACAGGAATAAAAGCAAGACCCGAAACAGCTAAACAACTTTATCCATATCAGGAAGAATACATAAAACGTATTTTCCAACATTTGGAAGAAAATGAACGCCGTGAAAATATTATTTTTCAATTGCCAACTGGTGGTGGCAAAACAGTGATTTTTTCTGAAATTGCACGAAAATATATTGAACAAAACCAGAAAAAGATTTTAATATTAACACATCGAATTGAGTTATTAAAACAAACAGCAAATGCCATTGAAGAAGCAGGCATACATTGTAAATTAATTACCAGCGAAGTAGATGATATTCCAGATCAAGAAGAGTTTTTGTGCTTCTTGGCGATGGTGGAAACTTTGAATAATCGCCTGAAAGAAGATGAAGAATATTTGCAAGATATCGATTTTGTAATTGTCGATGAAGCACACTATAATTCATTTAGAAAGATATTTCATTACTTTAGAAATGCCGTGATTTTAGGTGTTACAGCAACGCCATTAAGCTCTAACCAAAATCTTCCTTTAGCTCAAAATTATAAGCGACTCATCATCGGCGATTCTATAAAAGAGCTGATTTCTAAAGGCTATTTAAGCAATGCAATTACATATACCTATGATGTTCATTTAGGCGGCTTGAAAGTAGGTATCGACGGCGACTATACAGTCAGCTCGCTAGACAGAATATACATGCATTTTGATATGCATGAAAAGCTATTGCGCGCCTATCAGGAAAAAGCAAAAAATAAAAAAACACTTATTTTCAATTCATCAGTAGCCACATCAAAGTCGGTAGAAAAATTTTTCTTAGACCAAGGCGTTCCTATTCGCCACTTAGATAGCACGAGCAACAAACAAGATAGAAAAGATGTGCTGCAATGGTTGAAAGAAACACCAGATGCCATTGTAACATCTGTTGGGATTTTAACGACAGGATTTGATGAGCCTACGGTTGAATGTATTGTATTGAATCGTGCTACGCGCTCACTTACTTTGTATCATCAAATGATTGGACGTGGAAGTCGTAAGCTGCCAAGCAAAAGCGAATTTATGGTAATCGACTTAGGCAATAATGCACGTCGCTTAGGCTTGTGGCAAGATTATATTGATTGGCGTGATGTATTTGTCAATCCAGAAAAATTCTTAGAACATTTGTATGAACGAGAGATACAAATGGAAAAAGGCTTGTTATATGATTTGCCCGATACCGTAAAAGCCTTGTTTCCTAATACCACAGACTTTGACTTTGATATGGAAAAAGTCTATTATTCTTTGTATAACAAAGGCAAGAAAACGCTTGAATCTATTGATATTTCCATAGAAAACCATTTTGAACGTATTCGAGCAAATACAACAAACTATTTAGATGCATTGCCATTGATAAATGCATTACAAGATGAAATACAATACCGATTGAATGTATATATTTCCTGCTTGAGCAAAGCCACAAAAAATTATTTTAATTACTTGTTAGAAAGTTACAACGAGAAATTACACAACAAACTTAAATCTGCATTGCCTTTTAGCGAGTAGTAGTTTCACTTAAAAACAAAAGGGTTTGCATTCGCAAACCCTTTTGTTTTAATTTTTAGAGCTAATTATTTTGGATTATTTACCTTGCTATGTTTTTTGCTATAGCCAAAATAAATGACGAAGCCAATAATCAACCAAACGATTAGTCGTATCCAATTTTCTGCACCCAAACCAAATATCATGGCACCACATGCGATAACGCCTAATATGGGAACCACTGGCACAAAAGGTGTTTTAAATTGTCTTGGCATATTGGGTTCTGTTTTTCGTAAAACGATGACAGCAATACAAACCAACATAAAGGCAAATAAAGTACCAATGCTAGTCATGTGTCCAACGACATTGCCAGGAACAAAGCCTGCAAATGCTGCTACTAATACCAATATCGCCAAATTGCCTTTGTATGGTGTTTTGTATGTTGGATGAATATCAGAAAATACTTTAGGCAATAAGCCATCTTTACTCATGGAATAGAAAACACGACTTTGTCCTAGTAATAATACTAAAATCACTGATGAAAATCCGGCGAGAATTGCAATGGTAACAGACTTACTCAGCCAGCTATAACCAGGCATTGCTGATTGAATAGCTGCGGATACAGATGCTTCGCCACCTTTATTTGGATCTCTAAAGAAATCGACACTTTCCAAGCCTGTTAATACGTGTGCAAACAGAATATACAATACGGTGCAAATGGCCAAAGAACCTAAAATTCCGATCGGCATAGACTTGCTCGGATTTTTTGTTTCTTGAGCAGCGGTACTTACCGCATCAAAACCAATGAATGCGAAAAACACGGTACCAGCAGCTCCTAATATACCCATGATACCACCAAAATGATAAGTAATGCCGTCGTGGTCTGTATATTGTGTTGCAGCAGGAATATAAGGCGTGTGATTCTCAGGATTGATAAAACCCCAACCTAAGGTAATTATCAACATAACAATACTCACCTTTAGAATGACAATGATATTATTGACAAAAGCGGATTCTTGAATGCCTTTTATGAGTAATAAGCTAATGAGCGAAACAATGCCTAATGCGGGCAAATTGACGATACCGCTTACACCATCTACAGAGGTCTGAAATGGAGAATGACACCACTGATATGGAATGGGTGCAAGGTGCAAGATTTGTGTTAGAAAATTATTCAAATACTCACTCCAGGCAATGCCTACTGTGGCTGCACCAACGGCATATTCTAATACCAAATCCCAGCCGATGACCCAGGCTAATAGTTCGCCCATAGTAGCATACGTATAGGTGTATGCACTGCCCGAAATTGGAATTGATGACGATAGTTCTGCATAGCACAAGCCAGCTAATGCGCAGCCTATCGCTGCGACTATAAAGCCAATGGTTACAGACGGACCTGCATTTTGTGCTGCTGCTGCCGCCGTTCTAACAAATAAGCCTGCACCGATAATAGCGCCGATTCCTAAGGCGATGAGTGCCCAAGAATTTAGTGTTCGCTTCAGGCCTTTTTCAGAGTCTTCCGCTTCTTGTAATAAGGTGGAAATAGATTTTTTTGCAAATAATTTAGACATAAATTCAATTTGAATTTTAATTTTTTGAAAATGTGAAATTGAAGATATGTAAAAAAAATAAGACCGCTTACTTTTTTCTAAAGAGTAAATACTTGTGCTTACAAATATTTATCGCCTTTTTTCATTTTTATATCGTGTGTAAATTCCTTTATTCTTTGTTCTTCCTCTTTATTACAAATCAATAAGACATCATCAGTATCCACCACAATAAAATTTTCTAAACCTTGAATGACGACTAATTTCTTTTCAGGAACATTAATAATATTATTTGTTGAGTCGTAAACAACTACATTTTTACCATTAACAGCATTGTGGAAATAGTCTTTATCTTTTTCAACATATAGAGATGCCCATGTACCAAGGTCGCTCCACCCAAAACTTGATGGCAAAGTGTACACATTTTTAGCTTTTTCCATAATGCCATAGTCTATTGAAATGCTAGGACAGGTAATAAATGCCTCTTCCACAGCAGTTTTTTCTTTGTCTGTCAAGATGTGTGGTTCCGCCTCAACGAAGGCATCATAAACTTCTAATAAATTCTTTTCTAAAGCAGTCAAAATACTTTTTGCACTCCAAATAAAAATGCCTGCATTCCAAAGAAAATCACCACTTTTCACAAATTGGATAGCCACATCTTTAATCGGCTTTTCGGTAAACGTTTTTACTTTATGTATGCCTTCCGCACTTTCCTCTTCAAAATATTGAATATAGCCGTAGCCAGTGTCTGGTCGAGTAGGTCGAATACCTAATGTGCAAAGTGCATCATTTTGGGCGACAAAGTCAAGCGCTAATTCAGTAATTCGCACAAATTCCTCTTCATTTAAAATTATATGATCAGATGGCGCTACAATAATATTAGCATCAGGATTAATCTTGTTGATTTTAAAGGCAGCATAAGCGATACAAGGCGCTGTATTTTTACGGGCTGGCTCAGTCAGAATTTGTATATCAGTTATATCAGGTAATTGCTCTTTTACCAAATTAATATAATCTGTATGCGTTAGAATAAAGATGTTTTCTTTAGGACAAATCTTTAAAAAACGGTCAAATGTTGACTGTAAAAGGGTTCTTCCTGTTCCTAAAATATCTAAGAATTGCTTAGATTTTGCAGTTCTGCTGGCAGGCCAAAATCGACTGCCAATGCCACCCGCCATAATACAAACAAAAGTATTGGTTTTCATATGTTGCAAAGATACACAAATTAGACACAACCAAGAATATTGTTGATGTATATCAAATCTATAATTATAAATGGGTATGAATACGATAAAATAAGAATTAGATAAAGATTTTTAACACTTATGAGGCCTTAGTTTTCCGTACTTTTGAGTATATTAAAGCTATGAAACGTTCTCCGTTTGCGAGAACGTTTTTAACGTAAACGATTATTTTATTCTATTTTATGAGCGTACAAGCAATTTCAATATCGGAAGCATTAAAAGAATATTTTGGATTTGAAAAATTTAAAGGCAATCAACAACAAATCATAGAAAGTATTATTGCCAGAAAAGACACTTTGGTGATTATGCCTACTGGTGGAGGCAAGTCCTTATGTTATCAATTGCCGGCAATAATTTCTGAAGGAACGGCAATTATCGTTTCTCCATTGATAGCTTTGATGAAGAATCAGGTAGATTTAGTGCGTGGTTATAGCAGCACAGACAATATTGCGCATTTCATTAACTCACAAATGAATAAGGCGCAAATCACACAAGTAAAGAAGGATATCGTCAGTGGTAAATGTAAATTATTGTACGTTGCACCAGAATCATTGGTTAAACAAGATAATATTGATTTTTTACAGACGATAAAAATTTCATTTGTTG
>JADKZZ010000008.1 GCA_020848475.1 Chitinophagales bacterium
ACAGCAATCTGCCGATAGTTACTATATTATAGACCGTTTAAACAGCAGTAATGGAATGTATATTTACGAATTAAGAAATAAATATACTAATGAATTACTCGACATTGGCAAACTGATTATTCAGTAGTCCTCGGTCGGTCGGTGAGGACACAGAGCGATAGGTAAGAATATTATCACAACTCGCGCAAGTAAGCAGCGCAGCAATTAGTGTTGGTACTTGTGCGTGGTTTACAAGGTAAGCAAAAATATCTCTATTGATTTTTTCAGTACGATATATACAAATTATTTACTTTCGCACAAGTACGCATCTGCACAAACCAAGGCTGCATACTTGCACGCGATGGGAGTGTAGGTTATTTATTTTGTCCAATCTTGAATTTTAATACCTTTTATTCTTCCTAAATGTTTTATGTTATTTGTTACCATAAACATTTTTTCAGAAATTGATGTCGAACCAATTAATAAATCAAAGTCATCAATTGTCGCTCCTAACTTTCGAAGTCTTGATTTTTCTTTAGCAAAATAATCTAAAGAATTATATATAGGTATAATTTCAAATTGGTTAATTAATTCATTTACTAAAATTCTTGCTTTACTAGGATTTTCTGAATGTTCTGCACCATATTTTAGTTCTGCAACTGTAATTTCAGAAATATAACAATGATCTTTACCGATACTCTTAAATTTATTTTGTAAATCAAATTTTCCTTTTAAATAGAAAATGCAGATGTTAGTGTCTAAAAGATATTTCATTTAGAATGATTCTATTTTTCGATTAGAAACTCTTGATTTTCTAATATTGTCGATAATTTCTTCAGCAGTTTCTTTTGATTTCCAAGCACCAAACAAGCGCTCAAATGATTTTGGCTTGCTGCTTTTATTTTTCAGAATAGAATTAGATAAATGTGCAATTAATTCTAATTTACTACTTTCATTTAGATTTGATAATAAATTATAATAAGCACTTGCATTGCTATTTTCTTTTAGTTGCATATTGGATATTTAGTAATTCAAATATAGCAAAAAAAAGCTAGACTTAGTAAGCTACAATCGAACAATGTCCTGCCCCAACTCGCGCAAGTAAGCAGCGCAGCAATTAGTGTTGGTACTTGTGCGTGGTTTACAAGGTAAGCAAAAATATCTCTATTGATTTTTTCAGTACGATATATACAAATTATTTACTTTCGCACAAATACGCATCTGCACAAACCAAGGCTGCATACTTGCACGAGTTAGCCGATATTGGTGTCACCAACAAATCACTAGCAATTTTTTCAGCAAAATCAAAAATATTATCCATTTCTTTCTATGTCAAAAACACATGTGTAGGTAGCATTTCGCAAAGCGAGTTCACGTGGATCATTGGCAATATGTGTGCCCATTTTATTCATCACATAGCCAAAAGCTATTTGTTTTTCAGGGTCGGCAAAACCACCAGAACCGCCAGCACCAAACGAACCATAGCTTCTATAGTTTACGCCAAAATTTTGGAATATCGAAGGTTTGGCAAAGCCTAATGAAAATGGAATATCTACGCCTAAAACAAGATCTTTTCTGCTTAATTTTGGATGAATAGGAGCCGCTTCCAATAAGTTTAATGTTGCACGCGGTAAGTGTAAGTTTTTGCCACCTGTTGCAAATTCATTGTAGAGCTGTGCGATGGAGCGCGCGTTTCCAAATCCATGTGCCGATCCATTCGGTATGGATACAAATTTGCGCTTATTAAAGTTGTTTAAGTTGAGTGCGTGTGGTGGATTCAATAATGATTTATAGAACAGGGAAAATGGATTTAAAACACCACGCATAATTGTACCTAAATCAGAATTTTTTCCATTTAATGCTTCAGTTGGAAAAAAAGGAATTAATTGTGCCACTCGATGTTGTGGAATGTGTTCTGGTAATCCGATATGAAAATCGATATCCAAGGCATCTGCTATCTCATTTTTAAAAAATATATGAAGTGGTTTTTTTAAGGGATCTACACGTTTGCAAATTTCATTTTGATACATGGCAATTGTCCAAGCATGATAGCCTTTTTTGTCGCCCGGATTCCAGTAGGGTTTCTGTTTTGCCAAACAATTTGACAATGCCGTCTCATCGGTCAGCACAGCGTAATCTAATTTTTTGTCATTCGTAAATAAGCCTGCTTGATGCGATAGTAATTGACGTATGGTGATGTGCTCTTTTCCATTACTTGCAAATTCTGGCCAATATGTACAAACCTTTTCTTCGTAGTCTATTAAGCCTTTAGCGTGCAACAAAGCAAACGCAAGCGATGATATACCTTTGGTAGTTGAAAATGCAATGCAAATCGTATCTTCTTCCCAAAATTGCTTTTTGTTTTTATCGCGAAAGCCACCCCATAAATCCACTACTTTTTCTCCTTTGTGATATACACAACAGGAGGCACCGATTTCTTTTCTTTTAGCAAAATTCTCTTCGAAAATTGTTTTTACTTTTTCAAAACCAGGTTTTACATAACCTGAAATTGGTATCTCCATCTGAATAAATTAGACAGAAAAGATACGTTTTTTTTGGCAAAGAAATAGTTTTTGTCTTTAAGTTAGTTGGCTACGAGTCGTTTATTCTATATAGCAATTTAAATCAGGAATGCCACGCTCAAGGCTATTACAGTCTGAGCTACTTAATCCAGGCGTACGGCTGATTTCAAGCCCACTAAGCTTGCATACGCAAGTACCGCTTTTTTTTCCGCAAGAAATTGCACTAATTACCATAAAAAATGCAATCACATAAAAGAATATGTTTTTCATAATTAATGATTTTGTTCTTTAAATATAAACAAAATTCAGCATTGTAGTAATTATTTTTATGCAAGTAAATGCTACAAACAATTGGTTTATTATTGTAATGTTGTTTGCTTAGCTTAATAAAACCTTAACTACTTCTGTAAAACAGGCGCCACCAATTTTTATTAACTTGTCCGTTCAATTTTTAGAATGGCAACAACATTATTTGATAAAATTTGGGATGCACATATTGTGCAGGCAATCGAGAACGGACCGCAGGTAATTTATATCGACAAACATTTTATTCATGAAGTAACTACACCACAAGCATTTGCAGGATTGGATAGCAAAGGCATTAAGGTATTTAGGCCACAACAAACCGTGGCAACCGCAGATCATAATGTACCCACACAGAACCAGCTGGAACCAATAAAAGAAGCTTTGTCGCGCAAGCAAGTAGAAACACTTATTGAAAATTGCAAAAATCATGATATTGAGCTCTATGGCTTAGGCCATCCTTTCCAAGGTATTGTTCATGTCATTGGTCCAGAATTGGGCATTACGCAACCAGGAATCACTATTGTTTGTGGCGATTCGCACACTTCTACACACGGCGCTTTTGGCGCTATTGCCTTCGGTATTGGCACGTCGGAAGTAGAACAAGTTTTAGCAACACAATGCATCTTGCAAACCAAGCCTAAAAAAATGCGCATCAACGTCGATGGTATTTTGGGAAAAGGTGTTACTTCAAAAGACATAATTTTATACATTATTTCAAAAATATCTACGAGTGGCGGCACGGGTTATTTTGTAGAATATGCTGGCTCTGCAATTAGAAGTTTGAGTATGGAAGCACGTATGACTATTTGCAACATGAGCATAGAAATGGGCGCACGCGGTGGCATAATTGCACCTGATGAAATTACATTTGCATATTTGAAAGATAAGAAATTCAGTGCAGAAAATTTTGAGGAACGCGTTGACAAATGGAAACAGTTAAAAACAGATGAAGATGCTGTTTTCGATAGGGAATATCATTTTGATGCCGCTGATATTGAGCCGATGATTACCTATGGCACGAATCCAGCAATGGGCATAAAAATCTCAGACACCATTCCAAATAACGATGATGCTGGCTTGGAAAAAGCTTTGCAATATATGGATTTTCAAAAAGGACAAACCTTAATAGGCAAGACCATTGACTATGTATTTTTAGGTAGCTGTACTAATTCGCGAATGGAGGACTTGCGCTTATTTTGCTCGCTAATACAAGGAAAACAAAAAGCAGAAAATGTAACCGTATGGATAGTGCCAGGCAGCAAACAGGTAGAAAAACAAGCGATAGCAGAAGGCTTAGATAAAATATTAAAAGATGCAGGAATGGCATTGCGCGAGCCAGGCTGTTCGGCATGCTTAGGTATGAATGAGGATAAAATTCCAGCCGGAAAATATTGTGTTTCCACGTCCAATCGAAATTTTGAAGGTAGGCAAGGACAAGGTGCACGCACATTATTGGCAAGTCCGTTGATGGCTGCTGCAGCTGCATTAACAGGAAAAATAACAGACGTGCGTTCTTTAATGTAAAGGAATGATTGGCGACCAATTTTAAAAACAAAAAAATGGAAAAATTTACAACAATACAAACATCAGCAGTGCCATTAAATATGGAAGATGTGGACACGGATCAAATCATTCCGGCGCGCTTTTTAAAAGCCACAACACGCGATGGTTTTGGCGATAATTTATTTCGCGATTGGCGATTTAATGCTGACCATTCTTTGAAAGAAGATTTTGTATTAAACAATAAAAATTACACAGGAAAAATATTGGTCGTTGGCAAAAATTTTGGTTGTGGTTCATCGCGCGAGCATGCAGCGTGGGCCATTCACGACTATGGTTTTAAAGTAGTCGTATCGAGTTTTTTTGCAGATATTTTTAGAAATAATGCATTAAACAATGGCTTGTTACCGGTTGTTGTATCACCAGCATTTTTACAGAAAATTTTTACTGCAATAGAAAATAATAATGCGGCAGTTTTCAAAATTGATTTAGAAAATCAAGAAATTGAAATTGTAGCTACACAAGAAAAAGCATCTTTTGATATCAATCCATATAAAAAAACATGTTTGCTGAATGGCTATGATGATATTGATTATCTATTGAGCATGAAAGATAAAATTCAGGCTTTCGAAATTCAACATTAATACACAACAGAAACAAAGAATTATAAGTATATTTATTGTGCGATTTGTACACAAACGTCAAACGTATAATTTATTATTGCTTGTAAAATTTTTTTTTGAAATCACTGACACTACAAATATCAACTAGTAAAAAAATCTATTTCTTATCTGATTTGCATTTAGGTGCACCTGATTACGAAAATAGTTTGGCTCGAGAGCGGAAAGTAATTCGGTTTTTGCAATCAATAGAACACGATGCACAAGCCGTTTTTTTTGTTGGCGACACCTTCGATTTTTGGTTCGAATATCAGCATGTTGTTCCAAAATATTTCGTGCGATTTTTTGCAACATTAATTCAGCTAAAAGAAAAAGGAATCGACATTTATTTATTCACAGGCAACCATGATTTATGGCTGAAAGATTACTTGCAACAAGAAATTGGCGTCACTATATTTCAAGATAAAATAGAATTAAATATCAATAACCCAAACAGAGACAAAGCAGCTACATCTATCTTAGTGGCACATGGTGATGGCTTAGGTCCAAATGATAGCAAATACAAGATTTTAAAGAAGATTTTTACCAATTCGATTTGCCAATGGCTGTTCCGTTGGTTACATCCAGATATTGGTACAAAAATTGCTAAATGGTGGTCGAGGCACTCTTTTACTGATCCGAGAATTGAAGTGTTTAAAGGTGAAGAGAAAGAATGGTTGATTCAGTATTGTAAACGGAAGTTGCAAAAAAAACAATACAATTATTTTGTAATGGGACACCGACATTTACCTATGGAAATTAAACTGTCAGATGAGAGCACGTACATTAATTTAGGCGATTGGATAGTAAATCATCAATACGCAGTTTTTGATGGCAATGCAATGAGATTAAATACATTCGAATGAGCAAAAGGCAACAAATAGTATTAGATTTTTATAGGTTTACTTGCTTTAAACCAGCTATGCTTTTGTTGTTTTTCTGGAATACTTTTTCTGTTTTTTCTGCTGCACCGGTTTATGTAAAAACGATTGACAGAAAACCATTGCAATTGTATGTGAATACAAGTAATGATATTCTTTTGCTGCAAAAAGGCATGTTGGAACGATATACTGCCGACGGCATTTTTTTTCAGAATTATGGTAGCATCTACATCAACGAACACACAGAAATTATTAGTGTTAATAGTTTTAAAACTATTTTGTTTTCGCCAGATTACGGTAAAATAATTCAGCTAGATAATCGATTAAAAGAAATTGACATTATCGATGTCAATAATTTAGGAACGTATCTGGTTTCATGTGTTGGCTCTTCGTATGACAATAATTTTTTATGGCTGTATGATGCCGCATCGCAACGTTTAGTGAAGCTAGATAAAAACCATACACCAATTTTTGAAAGCAACACACTTTCATTGTTAACACAAAAAATATTACAGCCAATTCAGTTAATAGAATCAGGCGTTTTGTTGTATTTGCTCGATGAAAAAAATGGCATTTTTGTTTTCGACAATCAAGGAAATTTCATTAAAAACATACCTATAGAAAGCCTCAAAAATATCCAGATTATCGACTCCAAAATATATTATGCAAAAGGAAATGAAGTGTATAGTTATGATCAGCTTACTTTTTTGGAAACGCGCTATACGGCCACGCCAAACCTACAACAAATACACATAGGCAAGGCCATCGTGTGTGGCACTAATAAAGATGGATTTGTTGAAATTTGGAAATTTTGATTAACGCAATCGATCCATGGAACGCACTAATTGTTCGTCGCTCTTAATACTTCCATACGCCAACATATTAAATAATAAAATAAAAACGGGCAAAATACTACCAATTTTAAAAGAATAGTTTGCTATGCCGATGTGTTGTGTTATTCCGAAAATCAGTATTCCTATTAACACCAATGAAAGTATAATATTGATTAACACCACCTTCATTTGCTTTTTTCTGTTAGAAAACAAAAAAATAGAAATCAACGAAATAATGGCTATAACAATTGATGTTGCCATAATTGGAATTACTTGTTTTGCTGCAACAGTTTCAGCAATTCCTTCTGCAGAAGTAGCAATGCCAAAAGGAATAAAAATAAATGCTATGCAAGCAATAGAAACTAAGAGTAAATATATGGTTTGAATGCGTTGTATCATAAATTGATGTTTATTTTGTGATGATTGCATAAATGCAAGTTCAAATTTAAAAAAAATAAAACAAGGATTTAAATTTTTACTTAGTTAAATCAACTATCTTGTATCTGAAAAGCTATTCGTCAAGTGCATGCGTTATTTCTTACAATTATCATATAATGGCAAAAATTATTGCGGTTGGCAGCGCCAAGAGAATGCGATTTCCGTTCAAGAAATTCTAGAAACAAATTTATCCAAACTATTTGCAAGAACGATAGCCATCACTGGCTGTGGTAGGACAGATACAGGCGTGCATGCAAAGGAATATTTCGCGCATTTTGATACAGATGTTATCCCAATGTCTGATTTTGTATATCGTATTAATAGCATGTTGCCAAATGACATTGCAATTCAGCAAATAATCGAAGTAAGCCCTGATTTGCACGCACGATTTGATGCGATAAGCAGAACCTATAAATATTTTATACACTTTCAGAAAAATCCATTTATTGAAGACCAAAGCTTTTGCTGGAATAAAGAAATTGATGTTGAAAAAATGAACAATTGCATACGGAAACTCATTGGTGAACATAATTTTTCTACATTTGAAAAAAAAGGCAGCGACAATAAAACATCGAACTGCATTTTATATGAAGCCTATTGGCAAAGCACGGATAATGGTTTAGTGTTTACGATAAAAGCCAATCGTTTTTTGCGTAATATGGTGCGTCGTATTACTGCAGCTTTGTTACTGCTAGGCACCAACCAAATGCAAGCAGCAACGCTCATTGAAGCCGTATTACAGCAAAAACCATTAGACGTTAAATTAGCAGTTCCTGCAAAAGGTTTATTTTTGTGGAATATTGACTATGGCCAGGCGATACAAGCAATCAATAAATAAGACAATAAAGCATGAGCACAAAACGAAAAGCTAGTGATTGGCATACATTAAAACGTGTTGTGCAATTGTCATTTCCATTTAAAAGACTCTTGTTTTTGTCTGTAATATTAGGAATTTTAGTTGCCGTCATCACACCGCTAAGGCCTTATTTTATTCAGCTTACAGTAGATGAGACGATAATAAGACAAGAAGGAAAAGGCTTGGAAATGATGGGCTTAATTCTATTGATTTTGTTGATAGTAGAGTTTGTTGTAAAATATCTCTTCGGCTTATATTCTACAACATTAGGACAAACGATAATGCTGGATTTGCGCACTAGATTATTTGCGCATGTGCAATCCATGCGTTTACAATATTTTGATAAAACACAAGTGGGCATAATTACTACACGAACTATCAATGATATTGAAGCGATAAATAATATTTTTTCAGAAGGATTAATTACCATTGTCGCAGATGTATTGACACTGATTTTTGTTGTTGGATTTATGTTGTATATCAACTTTAAATTAGCATTAGTATGCCTTATTACTTTTCCGATTATTATTATTGCCACCTATATTTTTAAAGAAAAAGTACGTGTTTCGTTTAATGAGGTTCGCGATAAAGTAGCACAATTAAATTCTTTTGTGCAAGAACATATTTCAGGCATGCGCATCGTGCAAATAAGCAATGCACAGCAACACGAATTCAATAAATTTGATAAATTAAACCAAGAACATTATCGTGCGAATAATAAATCAGTATTGTATTATTCGATATTTTTTCCCGTTGTTGAAGTGGTATTAGCCTTAGCTATTTCTTTGCTTGTTTGGTATGGTGCACATCAGGTCATGAGTGACTTTGCAACTATTGGTGTGTTCACCTCTTTTATTTTATATCTCAATTTGGCATTTCGTCCATTGCGTATGTTGGCAGATAAATTCAATACTTTGCAAATGGGTATTATTGCAGCGGAGCGTGTCTTTAAATTATTAGACACAAATGAAAAAATAGAGAATATAGGCAAACATGCGCCGACAAACATACAAGGTAATATTGCATTTGAAAATGTTTGGTTTGCATACAATAAAGAAGATTATGTTTTGAAAAACATAACATTTCAAGTAGATGCCGGCGAAACACTAGCTATTGTTGGTGCTACAGGCTCAGGTAAATCTTCATTGATTAATATTCTCAATCGCTTTTATGAAATCAATAGTGGTGCAATTTTATTAGATGGAATTAATACTAAACAGTACGAGCTTTCAGCATTGCGCTCATACATTGGCACAGTGTTGCAAGATGTGTTCTTGTTTTCTGGTACAGTGCTCGACAATATCACGCTTCGCAATCCAGCGATAAGCTATGACCAAGTCGTGCAAGCCAGCAAATTAGTAGGTGCACACGATTTTATAATGGAATTGCCAGATGCGTATCAATACAAGGTAATGGAGCGTGGAGCAACTTTATCGGTTGGTCAACGTCAATTGATTTCCTTCATTCGTGCATTAGTATATCAGCCACAAATTCTCATTTTAGATGAAGCCACTTCGAGTGTCGATACAGAATCAGAACACTTGATACAGCATGCAATTGAAACCTTGGTGAAAGGTAGAACATCAATAGTAATTGCACATCGATTGTCAACCATACAACACGCAGATAAAATCATCGTATTAGAACATGGTGAGATTAAAGAAATTGGTGCACCGAGCGATTTATTAAAAATAGAAAATGGTTATTATCGCAAATTATATGATGTGTCTATACAGCAAGAAAAATTACGTACTTAATATAATTTGTAAAAACAATAATTATGGCTAATAAGCAATGATTTCTACTTGTTTGGCGTATTTGCGAATGTAATTTTGTATTATTTTTTTATTTTCAATAATTTCAAGAGGCTGTTGTATCGTGCATTTTAGTTCCTCTGGTTGTTGAATATATGCAGGCTCAAAAAATCCAAATCCTTTATACTCACCATTTTCAATTTGTATTGCAGAGCGCTCTGTGCCGCCTCTTCCATTATCTATAATAAAAAAGTTGTTGTGCGGATAAATATATTTCGATAACACTTCTTGCATGCGCTTATTATACTGTAATGCAGTATCGATTTTTTTAAATGTAGGCTCGAGTCTAAAATTTGATAGAATAGAATGCATCATCTTTTCAGCTTTAAACTTAGAAGAAAATTTAAGCAATGGATTATTTTCTTCCTCCAATAATTTCACCATCAGTTTGTGAAAACCTTGTGCATCTGTTTCAGAAAATAAACCATATTTATAAAATGCATTAGCTATAGGTCGATTAAATTTTGGAATTGTTTTTTTTATTTCTGCAATTTCTACTAATGAGGCGATAAGCTCATTGCCGGTTAATTCAAAGCTTATATCGCACACTTCTGCATGTAATTGTTGTCTGTTTTTTTCTTCTGGTTTAGTAGAAAAAAAGGTAAAAATATGTTCGCGAATATTTTTTGATTTATCTAGATAAATCACTTCGCCTTGTTCATTGTGTAAATAGAAAACGCCAACTTCTTCAGGCAGTATTTCAACAATCTTTGGATTTAATTTTGCTGGCAAATAGATTCTATTGATATCATCTTGCAGATATTCATCTAAAATTCCTTTTGTATCATGTGTAATAAGTTGCTCCAGCAAAAGCGCAGTAGCAGCAGCATCACCGAAGGCGCGATGCCTATTGTCCACTGCTATACCTAAATCTTTGCAAATGTTTCCAAGGCTGTGCGATTTGAACTGAGGAAATATTTTACGACTCAATTGTACCGTGCAAATATTTTTTTTGGTAAAAGGAATATTGATACGACGAAATTCGCTTTTTATAAAATTGTAATCGAAACGAGCATTGTGTGCAACTATTATTTTACCTTCTAAAAGTTCTAAAAGCGTGTCGGCAACGTCTATGAATTTTGGTGCATTTTTCACCATCGAATTAGTAATACCAGTAAATGTAGAAATAAAGGCACTTATTTCTTTTTCAGGATTTATTAAAGTTGTGTATTCTCCAATTTTATGTTTGCCATCGTGCAATACAATGCCTATCTCTATGATACGCTCAGCATTCGGATTGCCGCCTGTTGTTTCTAAATCAATTACTGCAAACATATTTTTGAACGAGCAATATTGCTTCTATATTATTTAATTAAATCTATCTCAAGTCTAATTCGGTGTTATCGCCAATGTTTAAGCTCTGTGAGCTGCCCCAAATTACAGAGTCACTACCAATTAAAGAGTTAAATAAAACAACATCGTTAAGCTTGGTATAGCTGCCAATTATTGAGTCTCTGATAATCGAATCATAAATTGTTGCATTGTCGCCAATGGTAACATTTGGTCCGATAATTGAGTTCTTAATTACACTGTTTTTTCCAATGTGAATAGGTTCAATAATGATACAATTATGCAAATTCTTTTTGTAAGTTGCAACTTTTTTTCTTTTGCTAAGCAATAATGCATTTGTTTTTAAGAGAATTTCTTTCTGTCCACAATCATACCAATTATCTACTTTAAAGCTTTCAAGTTTCACACCTCGATGTATCATTTCCTGTAAGGCATCGGTCAAATAAAATTCATTATTACTTCTTATATTATGCTTTATATTATGGTCTATCGACTTTATTAATGTGTCATATTCTTTTATTTTATACAAGCCAACCAATGCCATATTTGATTTTGGTATGCTTGGTTTTTCTACTACTTGCATAATTTTTCCATTAGCATCAGCAGCTACAACACCAAACTTTCTAGGGTCTGTAACTTTTTTTACGCCTAATACAGATGTTTTTATCTGCATGAATTTTTTCCAGTCAACATCAATAATCGTATCACCTAGAACAATTAGCACTTCGCTTTTTTTGGGAATAACATCTTTCGTAAGCCAAATGGCATGTCCTAAGCCTTCTCGTACTTCTTGCACCACATATTTTTTTTGAATGTTGGGATAATTAAGTGAAACGTAATCTTTAATTTTTTCGCCTAGATAGCCAATAACAAAAACAAATTCTTTGACACCATTTTCTAGCAATTGATCAATGATAAATCCTAATATAGGTTTGCCTGCCACAGGAATCAGTGACTTTGGCTGTGTATAGGTATGTGGTCTTAAATTAGTGCCTGCGCCGGCAACAGGAATTATCGCTATCATAGTTTAAAGGTAGAAGTAATTAGCGAAATGTTAATAAATTGGCGAAAAGAAAATGACATGTTTTGAATATTATTTTTTTGTAATGACAAATTGCAAATAGCTTATTACTTGCAACTTATACCTAATTTAGCAACATGGAACGCGATAAGAAAATTTTTTCGTTAATCAACGACGAATTACACAGACAAACAGTAGGAATTGAGTTAATTGCATCTGAGAATTTTACTTCTAAACAAGTAATGGAAGTGATGGGCACTTGCCTTACTAATAAGTATGCCGAAGGTTACCCTGGTAAACGCTATTATGGTGGCTGCGAAGTGGTCGATCAAATTGAGCAAATCGCAATCGATAGGCTTTGTGAGTTGTTTGGTGCTACATTTGCCAATGTACAACCACACTCTGGCGCACAGGCTAATGCTGCTGTGTTCTTAGCGTGTCTAAAGCCAGGTGATACTATTTTAGGTTTTGATTTGTCGCATGGTGGCCATTTGTCACATGGTTCATCAGTCAATTTTTCTGGTAAATTTTTCCGTCCAGTTTTCTATGGCGTAGAGCAAGAAACAGGCACAATTGATATGGATAAGGTGGAAGCATTGGCACATAAAGAAAAGCCAAAATTGATAGTATGTGGTGCTTCAGCTTATGCAAGAGATTGGGATTACAAACGTTTCAGAGCCATTGCTGATGCTGTGGGTGCATTGTTGTTGGCCGATATTGCTCATCCTGCAGGCTTAATAGCAAAAGGTAAACTAAATGATCCAATTCCACATTGTCATATAGTGACATCTACAACACACAAAACACTACGTGGACCACGTGGTGGTATTATTATGTTGGGCAATGATTTTGAAAATCCATTCGGTGAGAAAACACCAAAAGGAGAATTGAAAATGATGTCAGCTATCCTTAATTCTGCTGTGTTTCCAGGAATGCAAGGTGGCCCATTAGAACATGTTATTGCAGCAAAAGCAGTTGCTTTCGGTGAAGCCTTAACAGATGATTTCGGAAAGTACGCAGATCAAGTGATGCTCAATGCACGTGTCATGGCGCAAGAATTTGTCAATCGTGGTTATAATTTGGTTTCTGGAGGCACAAGCAATCACTTAATGTTATTGGATTTACGCAATAAAAATATTTCAGGTAAAGATGCAGATGCTGCATTAGGTAAGGCAGATATCACTGTTAATAAAAATATGGTGCCATTTGACGACAAATCACCGTTTATAACATCAGGAATTCGTATTGGCACAGCAGCAATCACTACTCGTGGCTTAAAAGAACAAGATTGCCTACAAGTGGTAGATTGGATGGATGCTATTATCAAAGATCCAAGCAATACATTTTTGATAGAAGAAATTAAGGCAAAAGTGAACGCATCTATGCAAAATTTTCCTTTATACTAGTTCCAATCCTAAATTTTAACAAATTTGTTAACTTAAGGTTATCAAAATGAGAAAATTTGATAAATATCAACTTTTTTTCACACAAATGTTGATTAATTAACTTTTTTTACTAATCTTTACAATCCCGAATTTGAATTATTTATGATTTGAATCAATTTATTTCACTTTGTAAATTTTTTTTCGGCACTAGGTTCTCCACCTTTAAAGTATAGAACAGAAACCCTATAGTAAGTATTGACATAACAATTTATTACGCTTATATAAAGCAGTTTAAATACTTGTTTGAGTTTTTTGTGTAGTAAATTTTTTATTGATATAGTTAAACATAAACAGAATTAGACTCTCCCCACTGGTCTTGGTTCGTTGCTGAATCCTTAAACTTTTAAGGCTAATTGACAATATATAATTATTGCCCTTTAGTTTGCTGATTCATTTTTTTGAATTTGATATGAATGGTATGACAAACATGAAAAGAAAATTTGTGAAAAACACGACGGAATCATTCCAAATAATTGACAATAAACCAACCATAGATATGCTTTTATCTAAACACGCCACTTTACAGCATTTGAGAAAATTTGTAAAGTATCCATTGCTTTTGGCACTTGTGTGCATGACAACACAATTCTCATTACAAGCGCATGACTTGAAGCAGTTAAAAGAGGAGGAGATAGATCCTTCAGTAAAAGAAATGCTACATAACTATGACAAGAAAATTTATTTTTCCGAAAATAAAGGTCAATGGCCAGCAAATGTCATTTATAAAGCAGACTTTAAATACGGTCAAGCTGTAGCAACAGAAAGAGGTATGTTGGTGGGCACATTTGATCCAGCATCATTAGACGCAGTACGCGAAGCAGGCGATGAGGAAGAAGAATCAATAAAAAATGGTATTCCTTATAATGGACTAAAAAGAGGTAATGGAAATGTAGCTGGTCACGGTTGGTTAATGAACTTTGTTGGCGCATCTCCAGATATGAAAATCGTTACAAGCGATAAACATTTGGAAAAATATAATTACTTCAAAGCTAGTACAAATAATAAATTTAGCGAAGGCGCAAATAACTATCAAGAAATTTGGTATAAGAATGTGTATAAAAATGTAGACGTTCGGTATTATCCATCTGCTGAAGGTTCTCTAGAATATGATATCGTTTGTAAGCCTGGTTTTAAAAATGATGCAATTGCAATTCAATTTGATGGCATCGACGAAATGCATGTAACAAAAGAAGGAGTATTAAGCTTTTCAACAAGCGTGGGTGATGTCACATTTCCACAACCTTATGTATATCAAATTGTAAAAGGTCAAAAAGTTGAGATTCCATCATCTTACATTGTTTCTAAGAAAAATGTATTGAGTTTTAATTTAGGTAAATACGATGAAACTGTTCCTTTGATTATCGACCCAATCGCATTGCGATGGGCAACTTGGATTACTAATAACTCTGATGGTGAAGACCATGGACATGGTGTTTGGGTTGACCAAAAAGATGGCTCTATTTATATCTTAGCACGTATCATCGGTTCCGGTTTAATTACACAAGGGCCATTCCAAAGTGCAAGCGCCGGCAACTTAGATATCGTATTAGGGAAATATACAGAGCCAACAACTGTAGGAGGCAGTGGCGTACGTGTTTGGCAAACTTATTTAGGTGGAAGCGGAGATGATAATCCTTATGCATTAGAACAAGGCCCAGACGGAAATATATATTTATCAGGATATACTTCAAGTTCTAACTTTCCACTTTTAGGCGGTAGCGCATTTAGTGGTACAAGCTTAGATGCAAGAGCGCAATCAAATAATAATATTTTTATTACAAAAATTAACCAAGCTGGAAACTCCATCAAGAGTGCTGTTATTGGCGGTAATGCTAATGAACAATCTTTCGATATAAGATTTGACCCTAATGGCAACATTATTATTGGCGGTTATACCAATAGTACCAATTTAGGCACAAGATATGGCGGTACTGCATCTAATACAAATAATGGTGGTACTGATGCACTTATTTTCAAAATAAATTCAGACTTGAATACCATCAATTGGATGAGAAACTATGGTGGTTCTGCGAATGACCAAATTAATATCATGAATGTTAAATCATCAAATGGTGATATATTTATTGGTGGAACAACGCAGTCCACAAATTTTCCAACCACAAGCCCTCGACAATCGACAATTGGTGGTTCGAGAAGCGGTATCTTACAACGTTTAAATAGCAGTGGTACTACACAATGGAGCTCTTACTATAGCTCTGCTGCCAGCCAAACCGCTTCTATTTTATGTATGGAATTTAATAGAACACAAGATACATTATACTTTGGTGGTTTAACAACAGGCTTAGATGCAGCAAATATCTCATCAGATGCTTATGATAATTCAGCAAATGGAAATGGCGATTTCTTCATCGGAAAAATGGGAATCAATCAAGGGTTTAAAGCAGGTACCTATTTAGGTGGTAGTCAGCTGGAAGATAATATGATGGGTTTGAATACTGATGAAAACAATGACGTTTATATATTCGGATATTCTCGCAGTACAAATTTCCCTACTACATCAGATGCGCTCCAATTGAATAACCTCGGTGGTCAGTCAAGAGGCTCTGATAAAACATTTACAAAAATTAGTTCAGACTTAAAAACATTAAAATATAGTACTTATTATGGTGGCACAAGAGATGATTATGATCCAGTAGGTGAACGTGGTATTAAATTCTCAAATTGTAGAATATATACTGTAGTTACATCTACATCAAATGATATTCCATTAACGCAAGGTGCCGTAACTACATCTAGACCTAACACAAATACTTATGAACCGGGTTTGGTCGTTTGGGCAAATCCTCCTGATTTTATAAATAATACAATCACACCAAACCAAACAATTTGCCCAGGTGTTATTCCTGCAAATATCTCAGGTTCTTTGCCTTCTTATTTATTGCCAACTATTGTTAGAAATGGAGTAACATCGTCTTATCCAGCATTAGGTGGTTCAAACACTTTCCAATGGCAAAGCAGTACAGATAGTATTACTTGGACAAATATTGTTGGTGCAACATCACAAAATCTTCCTGGTTCTTTAATCGGTCCTATCAGTGAAAAAACATATTTAAGACGTATCATAGGTGGCGATGCTTGCGTTATAGAACAAGGACTTGTTCTATATGTAAACACATTAAGCGCAACAGCAACTTCTACCAATACAAGTTGCCAAGGTTCAAAAGATGGTACAATTACTGTTACACCAAAAAATGGAACGCCAAATTATACATTCCTTTGGAATGATGGCGCAACATCACAAAATAGAACAGGATTAGGGGAAGGAAATTATTCTGTAACAATTACAGATGCATCAGGCTGTCAGGTAATAAAATCTTTTACAATTACATATACTTATCCTAAACCAAATGCTGTAGCATCTGCATCTCCAAATGTAATCTGTCAAGGCAATAGTACGACATTAAGTTACTCAAGTGATATAGCAGTATCTGTTATTGGCTGGTTTAATAATTGCAATGCAACAAGCGCTAGCTTAGGTACATCAGCTTCATTCAGTATCAGCCCAACTACTACTACAACTTATAGTATTGTCGTTCAAACAGCTAATGGTTGTAAAGACACAGCTTGTGTTACAGTTACTGTCAATACTAAACCAGAAGTTATTGCTGCATTTAACCAACCAAGCATTTGTCGCACACAAAGTGCAGAATTGAGTTTCTCACCAACAACAAATATTACAAGTGTAAATTGGTATTTAGATGATGTAGCCGCAGCTTGTACACCTACTGGCGGAAGCTTAGGTACTAGTAATACTTTGACAGTTTCACCAGCTACCACTACTTCATATAGTGTTGTTGTTTCTACTGCAAATGGCTGTAAGGATACAGCATGTGCTACACTTACAATTAATGATTGTCAGCCTGAAGCTATTCGTGACCTTGCATCAA
>JADKZZ010000009.1 GCA_020848475.1 Chitinophagales bacterium
AAACGAAACAGAATGCAATGATGAATTAGGCGATTTTAAAAAACTAATTACACACCACTTTAAAAGTAGCACAAATCAATCTAATCAAACGCCATATAGTTCTCCTCAAATTTCACAGCGATTTTCACGAAAAGATTATGTAGAAACGGTAAATAAGATAAAGCAACACATACAGCGTGGCGATATTTATGAAATGAATTTTTGTCAAGAATTTTATGCAGAAAATTGTAAAATAAATCCAATACAAGTATTTCATCATCTCAATGCCATTTCGAAAGCACCATTTACGTCTTTTTTTAAAAACAAGGAGAATTATTTAATGTGTGCCTCACCTGAGCGATTTTTAAAAAAGCAAAACAACACACTCATTTCACAACCAATTAAAGGCACACGCAAGCGTTTAAAAAATGAAAAAGAAGACAATCAAATAAGAGAACAATTATTTTTCGACAATAAAGAGCGTAGCGAAAATGTAATGATAGTTGACTTAGTGCGTAATGATTTCTCAAAAATTGCTATACAAAACACAGTGGAAGTAGAAGAACTTTTTGGCATCTATACCTTTGAGCAAGTACATCAAATGATATCTACGATTAGCTGTAGAATAGATAGTTCTATGTCTTTTGCAACAATATTAGAAGCTGTTTTTCCGATGGGCTCGATGACTGGTGCGCCTAAACTTTCTGCCATGCAATTGATTGAAAAATATGAGAAAACTAAGCGTGGATTATTTTCTGGTGCAGTAGGTTATATTACACCAAAAGGAAATTTTGATTTCAATGTGGTCATACGAAGTATTTTGTACAATGCAAACCTAAAATATATCTCTGTACAAGCTGGCAGTGCAATAACTATCGATTGTGATGCCGAGAAAGAATACGAAGAATGCTTACTAAAAGCCAAGGCGATGTTGGAAGCATTGAATAAAAATGCTTAATAAAAAATAGAAAAAGGTTTGAAAAAATGCTTCAAACCTTTAATTATTTATGAAAAATATTTCATCGATTAATGGTGATGACCACCTGGTCCGTGAACGTGACCATGTGCCAATTCCTCAGCAGTAGCAGCACGTACATCAGCAACCGTAACGGTAAAATTTAATTCTTTACCTGCCATTGGATGATTAAAATCCATGATAACAGCCTCATCTGTAACATCGCAAACGATGCCTTGAAATTGATGTCCTTGATCGTCCATCATCGGTAAAATATTGCCGACACGCACCATAGTTGTATCTATGTTGCCTTCTTTATCTTTAAAATTTTCTATGCCTACACGTACGATGTCTTGCTCATTGCGAACACCATAGCCATTTTCAGCCGACACTTTGAAGCTTACTGTATCGCCTACTGTTTTACCTAATAAATTATTTTCAAAATCAGGCAACAACATGCCTGCGCCATGTAGATATACTAAAGGTTGATCTGCATTTGATTTATCTGCAGTAACCAATTGACCATCTTTATCAACTTGTAATTCGTAGTGGACGCTTACCACCATATCTTTATTTACTAATAACATAATTAAAATTTTGGCAAAGATACTTAAAAGAAATGAGATATAAATGTGAGATGTGAAAAGTGAAATATGCGACGTCGTGTAAAAAAACAGGCTGGTGACTATATTATAAATAAAAATAATCTATAAGCACTTAACCTGAAATTTGCATAAAACATGAACTAAGTTAAAATAGAATGGCTTTAAATTCAACAATACTTAATATCTGTCTAACGCTTGATTAATGACATCTATATACATTTGTATTAACAAAAAAAATAAAAAAATGGATTCAGCAAAAAAATTCCAAAACGCATTTGATACATTATTAAAAGATTTCAATGCAAAGGTTGAAGAAGTAAAAAGCAACATTCAAAACTTGACAGCTGACGTAAAAATTCAGGTAGATGGTCAAAAAGAAAATCTGCAAGAATACGGTGAGAAAATCAAAGGCAGAATTACTCAAATCGTTGATGTTGACAAAGCGAGAGCTAATGTACTTGCTGAAGCAGAAAACCTAGTAGATGATGCTAAAATTAGAATTGAGAAAGTATTTCAATTCATCAATGAGCAAGTAAACTTAGGAGAAAAGAAAGCAAAAAAAGCGGCAAACGATTTCAGTAAAAAAGCGGAGCAATTTACACATGAAGTTGAAAAAGACGTTAAAATAGCATCTGCAAAAATTGAATCAAATATCAAAAAAGCAGAGAAAAATATTGAGAAACAAGTTGCAAAAGTTACTAAAGAAGTAAAAACTGCTGCTAAAACTGCTACTCCAGCTAAGAAGGCTGCAGCACCTGCTAAGAAAGCAGCAGCACCTGCGCCTGCTAAAAAAGCTGTTGCACCAAAAGCACCTGCTAAAAAGGCTGCCGCAAAAGCGCCTGCTAAGCCAACAGCTGTGAAAGCAGCACCTGCTAAGAAAAAAGCAACTAAATAATTAGAAAATATATTGGGTTTTATTTGGTTAGTAAAATCGTGGCGCACCTTCGGTGCGCCTTTTTCTTTTTATGCGTCAGCCTATAACAGTAAAAGATTTACATAAACAGTAATTCCATAATCCTTCAAATCTAAATAGGCGATTACACTAAGCAACAATTCAGAAAAAAGAATTAACTTTAATAGAATCATAAGATTATTGTTAACCTAATAAATAAAACCATTATGAAAAAGAAGTTCATTTTCTGCCTTGTGGCAACATTTTTATTTGTCGCATGCAAACCAAAAACAACAATAAGCAGCGACGACGGAAACACTAAAGTAAGTATCGATGTAAGCGATATGCAGAACACTACTGATGAAATGAATAAGAAAATTGAGGAGTTAAAAAAACTCAAACCGCTTACAGTTGCAGAGATAAAAGCTATGCTACCAGAAGAATTAGCAGGAATGAAACGAACAGATTTTAATTCTACATCAGCAATGGGATTTGCAACTGGTGAAGCCAGATACAATAAAGACGATACTACTTCTATACATCTTACCATCTGGGACTGCGCTGGTGAAGCTGGTTCAGGATTTTATGCATTGAACTATTGGACAAAAATGTCCTTAGAATCAGAAAACGAAGATGGTTACACCAAAACAGTTGATTTTATGGGTGGAAAGGCAGTCGAAGATTTTAAAAAATATAACAATGCTTACACTTTGACTTTCACATCAAATGATCGGCTAATGGTTACTATTGCAGGCGAAAATATACCATTGACTACTTTACAAGACATTGCAAAATCAATGAATTTTAAAGTGAATAGTTAATGCAAAAAAATAGCAGAGATATCATTGAAATAAAAAACTACGCATTGCTGCGTAGTTTTTCTTATTAACTTGAAAAAATACTAAAAAATTAGTCGAGTGTGATATCTTTCATAGCATTAGGGCGAATCTCAATCTTCATTGGATCTTCACTATTGCTATAAATCATAAAATTCGAAAAATTAGACTCTTCAGATGGTGTTGATTTTTCTAAATCTAAGCCATAGCGTTTATATGCTGGTTCTTTTTCCAATTCATAAATGCTGATGTGATGCTTTTCCATATCTAAGGTAATACGCTTTTTTATCAAATCGCGCTCTAAGTCTTGGGCATCTATTTCGCCTACTGCTTTACTATCTGAGTTTGTTTCAAACAAAGTAAATTGCGTTTCCTTTTTATTCACTTTTTCAAATCCATCATCGATATCATCTGTCATCTGAAAGCGAGGCTTATCTACTATTTTGATTTCCATTTCTGGCGCTGATAAGTTGATTTCAAATTCGATTTCATTTTCATTTTTGATATCATCTTTCAATGTTGGAATAAACAAATCATCGTCCATTATTTTATCTTCCACTTTGTCTATTAATGGAAAAACAATATGCTCATTGTTTACTTCTTTCGTTGGTGGCGTCACTTCCGATTTAGCCTGAACCTCTTTATTTACAGGTGCTTTAGGCTCTTCTTTTAATGTATAAACTACTTTCTCTTCTATTTGACGTTGTACTTGTTTGCGTTCGCGTTTGATTTCGCCCGTTTGGAAACCTGTTGCTACTAAAGTAATTGCGATATCATCTTCCAAATTTTCATCTTTACAAACGCCCCAAATAATTTCACAATCTGTTTGTGTTTGTGATTGTATGCTTTCTGTAATCAAATCCAGCTCGCGCATTTTTATGCCATTGCCATAAGTGATATACAAGACAACACCTTTAGCACCATAAATATCTGCATCTTCTAACAAAGGTGAGTTCATCGCTTCATTAATAGCTACAACAGCACGATTTTCACCACTTCCTTTACCGATACCAATGATGGCAACACCACTATTAGACATTACTCTTTTTACGTCGTTAAAATCCACATTAATTTTACCTGGTTTAGTAATAATTTCTGTGATGCCTTTTGCTGCGGTTGTCAAAATATCATCGGCTTTTGAGAACGCTTCATCGATATCTAAATCTGGAAAAATGTCGTAAAGTTTATTATTTGAAACAACAATAAGTGCATCGACATTTTCTTTCATATTTTGAATACCGCGTTCTGCTTTATCGCGTTTGGGTTTACCTTCATTGGAGAATGGAATGGTAACAATACCTACCGTAAGAATGCCTAATTCTTTTGCTATTTTAGAAACGATAGGTGCACCGCCAGTGCCTGTGCCGCCGCCCATTCCTGCCGTAACAAATACCATTTTGGTATTGTTTGACAAGTACATTCTAATTTCTTCTTCTGCTTCTAATGCAGCGCGTCTTCCTTCTTCAGGATCAGCGCCAGCACCTAATCCTTCGAGTAGGTTAGTGCCTAATTGTATTTTTGTTGGCACAGGACTTTTCAATAAGTCTTGTTTATCTGTATTGCAAACGCCAAAGTTAACGCCTGGAATGCCTTGATTATACATATAGTTTACGGCATTGCAACCACCACCACCAACGCCTACAACTTTGATGATAGAATTATTTTCGCTAAACATTTCAAATTCCATGATATTCTAATTTTATGGTTATTATTTTGAGTCAAAATCGTCCACGTCTGATTTTATCCATTCGTTGAGTCGTGAGAAAATGGATTTAGCTTTGCGAGGTCCTGGAGTACCGACTTCTTCTTTCTCACCTATTATCTCTGTTTCAGTTACTATTAATTCTGTTGTCAAATCAATTGTTTCATTTTCAGCGATAGGAACTTTAACGCCTTCAGCTTCTATTTTTATTTCTTCTTTTACGACAGGCATTGAAGCAATGGTATCTTGATGAAAAAGTGCCTCTTCGTCTTGTAGTTTAAATCCACGAACCAAGAGGCCTATGCCTGTTGCATAAATTGGATTTTCTACATCAGATATTTTAGTACTTGCGAGATGTTCGCGCGGAAATCCTAATCGTGCAGTTTGACCAGTTTCCATTTCCGTGAGTTGCACTAAATGTTTTAACTGCGAGCCACCACCTGTTAATACAATACCGCCAATTAATTTCTTTTCAAATTTGGAAAATTTAATTTGAAAAGTAACGTGTGCTAATATTTCTTTGACACGCGCTGAAATTATTTTAGATACAGTCAATAAGCTGACTTCGTTTTTTACTGTTTTTATAGTGCCTTCACTTTGTATAGCAACATGTTTATTTCTCAAATCATCTGAAGGAATTGCGCTTCCATATCGAATTTTTAATGTTTCTGCTTGGTCGCGTAGTATTCTGAGGTCTTTTAAATCTTCTGTAATGATATTGCCACCGAATGGAATTACTGCTGTATGTCTGATGATATTATTTTCAAAGATAGCAATGTCTGTAGTGCCACCGCCGATATCTACTAAACAAACACCACCTTCTAATTCTTCGCTACTCAAAACAGCATCAGCAGATGCCAATGGTTCTAACTCGATGCTTGCAACTTTTAAACCAGCAATTGTGATGCAACGTTCAATGTTTTGGATTGCCGTTTCTGCACCCGTAATGATATGGAAATTGCCTTCTAATCGAATGCCCATCATTCCAATCGGTTCACTATGAATGCCGGGTTCATTGTCAACAATATATTCTTGTGGCAATACGTGTAAAATTCTGTCGCCAGGAGGCAATGCCAATTTATGCATTTCATTTTTTAGCTTCTGTATATCTTCGTAGCTAATCCAATCATTATTATTATTGCGTGTTAGTATGCCGCGATGTTGCAGACTTTTAATATGCTGACCAGCAATACCTACATGTACTCTTTCAAATTTAATACCTGATTGGCGCTCAGCTTCCATAACAGCTTTCTTAATAGAATCCACTGTTTTAGCAATGTTTACTACAACACCACGTTGCACACCAAATGATGGGCAATTGCCAATTGCTAACACTTCAATTTTTCCAAATTGATTTCTTCTACCTACTAATGCTGCAATTTTTGATGTGCCTATATCTATGGCACACACAATGTTTTCTGCTTGATTTGCTACTTTGTTTTCCATATCGGAATTGGTTACATTATTAACTTGCATATTTCTTATTTTTATTTTAAACAAACGACTTGATTTTTATACATTATGTTTATAACCTTATAATAGTTCCAGCCTACTTTACGCAATACATCGAAATAAAAGATGTCTAAACGTTTTAATTTTTGTTCAATGTTTGCATCATTTCCGAAAATTATTGTGCCATTGCCAAATCTTGGTGTCATTTCAATGTGAGCGTTTTCAATAATATTGTATTGACCTATCATTGCTTTCCAGAGCTCATTTTTATCAATTGCATTTGCCACACGAAATACACTTTTTAACTCATCGCTTTGTATGGCACGAGTAGAATCGCATGCTTCTACGATATTGCCTGTAACGACAGGTACTTTGTGAGCATAGTTGCTTGTTGTTGCAAACTTCACGCCGTGTTTGTCAACATAAAAAGATTGTCCTTGTAAATTATACACTCGTATTAATGGAATCCGTTGAATTACTTTTATATTCAACTCGCCTTTATCGTCAGTATAAGCATTTGCAAATTGTACTTGTGGAATTAATGCAACTGTTTTTTCAATTTTTTCTAACTCTTTACCAGAAAGCACCTTTCCTTTTATTGTAAATTTTTCATTTATCAATTGAACCACCTCTGCTTTATTGACAAAGAAATTTCCTGCTTTATCATCAATACTAATTTTAATTTTTTGTACAGCACGGTGTTGTGTATTCCATTTCGCCATTACCATTAAGCATACAAATACGAATATTCCTACTAACATAGAAATGCGTATTAAAATATTTCTTACGGTTTTATTCATTTTATTTTTCTAAAATGTTGTGTAATGGTTGAACAATAGTATCAATATCACCAGCACCAACTGTCAATAATACTTCTATTGATGCATTGTCTTTTACATAGTCTAAAACTGCTTGCTTGGACAATATTCGTTTATTATCAATGCTTACTTTATCCAATATTATTTGACTTGTCACACCAGCTATTGGCTTTTCTCGTGCTGGATAAATATCTAACAATATCAATTCATCAACTTTAGATAATGACACGGCAAATTCATCGCATAAATCTTGCGTTCTCGAAAAGAGATGTGGCTGAAAGACAAGCGTTAATTTCTTATTTGGATACAACTCTTTAATTGCTCCAATTGTGGCATCAAGTTCTCGTGGATGATGGGCATAATCATCAATATACACGTGTTTCTTGTTTCGCACATGTGTTTCAAATCTACGTTTAACGCCTCTAAAAGTAGCCAAAGCATTTCTAATATCTTCTGCTGAAACACCAATATTTAAAGCAATTGCCGAGGCTCCTATTGCATTTTCTATATTGTGTTTCCCACCATAATAAGAAACAATATTTTCAATCACACCTGTTGGATGTACGATGTCGAATAAATATTTCCCATCTTCAATTTGTAAGTTTTTGATATAATAATCTGCACTTGTATCTGTCAGACTATATCGTAATTGTTTGACATTTTTATTACTTATGTTTTTTGAAACTATGCTATTCGTAATCAGTATTCCATTCTCACGAATCTTATTACAGAATTGTTGAAACGATTCTTCAATTGCTGCTAAATTTCCATAAATATCTAAATGATCTGTATCTATTGAAGTTATTAAAGCGATATTGGGTTCGAGATGTAAAAATGAGCGATCAAACTCATCAGCTTCGGCAACAGCATAAACATTGCCATCAATAAAATTAGAATTGAAATTGATGCAGATGCCACCTAAAAATGCTGCTACGCTTTTGTTGGCTTCGTGCAATATGTGTGCTGTTATCGACGAAGTAGATGTTTTGCCATGTGAACCTGCAATTGCAATAGTAAACATAGAATTTGCTGCTAAGCCTAATACTTGTGCGCGTTTTACCACCTTATAATTGTGTTGAACATACCAATTATATTGCAAATGATCTTTAGGAATCGCAGGTGTAAAAATCACCAAATCAGCTTGTTTGTCTAGTGTTTCTATGCTATCATCAAAGGTGATGCGGATTCCTTCTTTCTCTAATTCGTTTGTTAATGCAGTGCGAGTTTTGTCATAACCAGAAACAATTTTTCCATGTAAATTAAAAAAACGGGCTAGTGCGCTCATGCCAATGCCGCCAATACCGAGAAAATAAATACGTTGTATGTTGGATAATTGTATCATGAATTTTGTTCTTTTTATTTATTGATTTTAAGCATTAACAATTTTTTGTACAATTTCATTTGCAGCATCTGTTTTTGCTAATGCTTTGATGTTTTCGGACAGTGCATGCATTTGCGATTCATCTTTTAATAAATTCAACACTTTAACACCTAACACATCTTTTGCATTATTATCATTTACAAGTATTGCAGCGTTTTTATTCACCAATGCCATTGCATTTTTTGTCTGATGGTCTTCTGACACATTTGGAGAAGGTATTAATATTGTTGGTTTTCCGACAATACACAATTCTGAAATAGACAAGGCACCAGCTCTTGAAACGATAATATCAGCAGCACTATACGCCATGTTCATATCTTTGATAAATTGATGAATTTTTACATCTTTTAATGCTTTGTTATTTGTGCGCTCAAGAATGCCATCATAATATATTTTTCCTGTTTGCCACAGCAATTGTATGTTATTTTGAGTAAACAAATCGAGATGTAATTCGATAGTTTCATTTATGGTGCGTGCACCAAGGCTGCCGCCAATGATGAGCATCGTTTTTTTATTTGCATCTAAATCAAAAAATGCTAATGCTGTTTTTTTATCAGGCAATGTCGCTGTAATATCTTTACGCACTGGATTGCCACTGAATACAATTTTATGTTGACTAAAAAATTGAGCTAAATTATCATAAGCAACAAAAATATTTTTAGCAAATCGTGCTAATATTTTGTTGGTAATTCCTGGATAAGAATTCTGTTCTTGTATAAATATTTTGATACTCATCAATGCGGCAATAAATAATACTGGACCACTCGCATAGCCACCTACGCCAATACATGCATCAGGTTTGAAGGTTCTGATAACACTATACGCTTGAAACAAACTTTTAATCAACTTGAATGGAAACCAAATATTTTTTATCGTCATGCTTCTTTGCAGACCTACGACTTCTAATCCAACAATTTTATAACCAGCTTGTGGTACTTTTTCCATTTCCATTCTGCCAGCTGCACCTACAAACAATATCTCACAATTTGGATTATCTTTTTTTAATGCATCAGCAATTGCTACGGCTGGAAATATATGCCCACCAGTGCCTCCACCTGCAATTATAAAGCGTTGCATTTTTTGATTAATATTTTTGTTTGTATTAGACATGCTTTTGTGTACTAATTTTTTGATTCGTTAACCATGAATTTCGTCTATTACTTTTTGCTTTTCTTTCATTGGCGCTTTCGGTTTTCCTGCTTCTCGTTCTTGATTGTGTCTGCTCACGCTTAAAATAATTCCTAATGCAAATGCATTAAACCAAATACTCGAGCCGCCCCAACTAATTAGCGGCAAGGTAATGCCTGTGTTTGGTAGCAAATGAACATTTACGCCCATGTGAATGACAGCCTGCAATACTATACTCACACCTAAGCCTACTGCCATCAGCGCGCCGAAAGCTTTTGGACTATTCTTTACTAACAATATTAAACGATACATAAAAAAGAGATATAAAAACAAGACGAATGCACCACCAAGTAATCCATATTCTTCTATTAGTGTGGAATAGATAAAATCTGAAAATGCGTCAGGTAAGAAATTACATTGTGTACTTTTTCCTGGTGCCAATCTTAAAAATCCACCTTTTGCAATTGCTATATATGCTTGTTTTTGCTGGTAAAAATTATCGGCATTTATATCCGGATTTTGCCATGCTTCAACCCGTTTTAACCATACATCGGCACGGCCATGATCATCATCAAAAAACCACGATAATGAAAAAATGATAGCTGCCACAATTACACCACATGCAATTATGGTGAAAATAAATTTAGAGCTTACTCGCCCAATAAATAACACCACTATGCATGTCATAAACAAAATAGCCGCAGACGATAAATTATCAAACATAATTAATCCGCAAATAATTGCAATCGGCAACATGATGTGTAATAAAACTTCTTTCATGTCTTTGATAACACCTGCTTTTTTTGCCAACATCCGAGAGGTGTACATGATGAGTGCTAGCTTAGCAAAGTCTGATGATTGGAAGGTAAATCCTACTACTGGAATCCGCACCCATCTGCTGGCATCATTAATTTTTACGCCAAAAAAAGAAGTATATATCAATAAGGGAACAGACAGATATAACATCATCTGTGCGATGCGAGAAAAATTCCGATGGTCAATGCGATGAACAATATAAGTAATAAACAAACCGAAGCATAAAATAAAACCATGCTTCAACAAATAATATTCTGTATCTCCTTGTGTGTCACGATAAGCTAATGAGCGAGTAGAACTATAGACTAACAAAACAGAGATGGAGCTAAGTGTGGCAATGATGTACCATATATACTTATCACCTTTAATATTATCTATTATTCTTCTTATCATGATTAATAAATGAGATTACAGATTTAAAACATTGCGCTTGAACTGTTTGCCACGGTCTTCATAGTTTTCGAACAAATCGAAGCTTGCGCAACATGGAGATAACAAAACTGTATCGCCTTTATCAGCCATATTATAGGCCATTTGTACTGCTTGTTCCATGCTTTGCGCATCAACAATATAGCCAACTTCTGAAGCGAATGCTGCATGTAGTTTCTCATTGTCTTTACCTAAACAAATAATTGCTTTTACACGTTTATTCACTAAGTCTTTGATTAATGTATAATCGTTTCCTTTGTCAACGCCACCCGCAATCAATACGGTTGGTTTTGTCATCGATTCTAATGCGTACCATGTTGAGTTCACATTGGTTGCTTTAGAATCATTAATAAAATCTACTCCTTTAATAGTAGCAACAAATTCTAAACGATGTTCTAAGTTTTGAAAATCTTCCAAACTTTCTCTGATTTTCTCGTTTCGAACGCCGACTAATTTTGCAGAAATGGCCGCTGCCATGGAGTTGTAGGAATTGTGAATTCCGTGGATGGATAGTTCGCTGATTGGCATAGTAAAGTTGTTTTTATTTAGTTGGATAATAATTTCTTGTTGTTGTACGCAAGCGCCTTCGCTTATAGATTTATAATATGAAAATGGAATTTTTTGAACACGTGGATTTGCCTTATTAAAATATTGCATCGTTACTTCGTCGTCGAGGCAGTAAATAAAATAATCCTGTTCATCTTGATTTTTGCTTATGCTAAATTTTGAGTCGATATAATTTTCAAATTGATAATTATATCTATCTAAATGGTCTTCTGTGATATTGCAAAGTATGGCAATGTGTGGTTTAAATGTGATGCAATTATCTAATTGGAAACTGCTGATTTCTAACACGAAATAATCTTTATCACCATTGGCCACTTGGCGAGCAAATGAAGTACCAATATTGCCACCTAATCCAACATTTAAACCAGCTTTTTCTAAGATATGGTAGGTAAGCGAAGTTGTCGTTGTTTTTCCATTTGTACCGGTAATTGCTATTATTTTTGCTTTTGTAAATCGGAAAGCGAATTCAATTTCAGAAATGATTGGAATATTTTTTTCAACCAGTTTTTTGATGATTGGTGCTTTATCAGGAATACCAGGGCTTTTAATGACAGTAGTTGCAGTCAGAATAATTTCTGCTGTGTGCTGCTCTTCTTCGAATGGAATTGCTAATGCTTGTAATTCTTCTTTGTATTCTTGTTTTATTTTTCCTAAATCAGATACAAAAACATCCATACCTTGCTTTTGTGCAAGAATGGCAGCACCTACTCCACTTTCACCAGAACCTAATATGATTATTTTCTCTTTCATTTTTTCTACTTATTTAGTCACTTGTGCTGTGTTTTTTTTATAATAGACACATTCAATGTGTTCTTTTTTTTATCTAATTTTTAAGGTGACGAATGTAATTACTGCTAACAGAATGCTGACAATCCAAAAGCGCAATACAATTTTCGCTTCATGATATCCTGATTTTTGATAATGGTGATGAAGTGGTGACATCTTAAAAATGCGTCTGCCTTCGCCATACTTCTTTTTGGTATATTTAAAATATGCGACTTGCAACATCACCGATAAATTTTCAACTAAGAAAATTCCGCACAACACTGGAATCAGCAATTCTTTTCTAACTATTAATGCGATGGTAGCGATAACGCCTCCAAGCATTAAGCTACCTGTGTCGCCCATAAATACATTTGCAGGAAAAGCATTATACCATAGAAAACCAATAGTTGCACCAATTAAAGCAGCACACACGATAACCACTTCTCCTGTGTTTGGTATATAGAGTACATTTAAGTAATCAGCAATGATGACGTTGCCGGAGACATAAGCAAAAATGGCTAAAGTAATAAGCACGATTGCTGACACACCAGAGGCTAATCCGTCGATACCATCAGTAAGGTTGGCTGCATTAGAAACTGCTGTGATAATAAAAATTACAAACGGAATAAAGATAATCCAGCCCCATTTTTGATAATCGTCAGTAAATGGTTTTAGGAAATATGCATAGTCGAGTAAATTATCTTTTACGAATGGAACATTGGTTTTTAATGAGCGTGTTTCATGCGAAAGAAATTTATCGCCTACGACTATTCCCTTACCTTCATACATTGCTTTGGGAACAGCATATTCTTTTATTGGATTATTCCAATCTATATTATCATTTGCGTCAATTTTATATTCAAAAACGGTATTAAAATCGCGCACCTTTACAGATTGATGGAAATACAAGACGCAACCCACTACTAATCCTAATACTACTTGTGCTAAGATTTTGAATTTACCTCTTAAACCTTCTTTATCTTTTTTGAAAACTTTAATATAGTCATCTAGGAAACCGATAGCGCCCATCCAAATTGTTGAAACCAACAAGAGTACAACATATACATTATCTAATCTTGCGAAAAGTAATGTAGGAATTACGATGGCTGCAATAATGATAACACCACCCATTGTTGGCGTTCCTTTTTTTTGTATTTGTCCTTCTAATCCTAAATCGCGAACTGATTCACCGATTTGCATTTTTCGCAACCATTTTATTACCCTTCTACCTATTAACATAGAAATGACAAGTGACAATATAATTGCCATTGAAGCGCGGAAAGAAATATATTGGAATAGTCCAGAGCCTGACAGACCCCAATTTTCTTGTAAATATTTGAATAAATAGTATAGCATAATTACATCTAATTTTTATTAAATTGAATATCTACAAATGCATTAACTTTATTTTTCAATTTCTCTTTCATCATTTATTTATTGAATGCTGTAAATGTTTCCTGCAAAATTTTTTTATCATCAAACGGATATTTTACACCATTGATTTCTTGATATTTTTCGTGACCTTT
>JADKZZ010000010.1 GCA_020848475.1 Chitinophagales bacterium
GAGCAGTTGATGTATTTTGCACAATTGCGCAATTTCACCAAAGCACAGGCACCAGAAAAAATCAACTTTTGGCTAAAAAAATTAGACATAGAAAGCTGGCGCAATAAAACCATTGAAGAGCTGTCAAAAGGAATGCAGCAAAAAGTACAGTTTGTCGCTACTGTACTACACAATCCAACCTTATTGATATTAGATGAGCCATTCTCTGGCCTCGACCCTATTAATGCAGAACTGATAAAGAATGAAATATTCGAATTGCAACAAGCGGGCACTACTATTATCTTCTCGACACATAGAATGGAAAATGTAGAAGAAATTTGTAAAGATATTTTCCTAATTAATAAAGGTAAGATATTGTTGAATGGAAATGTACAAGCGATAAAACAAGAATACAAAAAACATTTAATAAGCGTTGAGACAGCAAACAAGGTAGTGTTGAACGATGCAGTGCGTTCCGCATTGCACGTACACGAACAAAGTGATAAAAGAATTGTGTTTAAATTGACAGAAAATCAAACGCCTAATGATATGCTAAAACTCTTATTGCAACAACAAATAGAAATTGTAGCGATGGCTGAAATTTTGCCAACAGTACACGAGATTTTTATTCAAACGGTGAAAGAAAATTCTTAAATAAAAAAGGAAATATAGTTCGCTAAAATAGCATCATTAATAAGCACAACACCAATAATAATGAATAAAGTCTGGTACATCATACAAAGAGAATATCTTACGCGAGTAAGGAAAAAATCTTTCATTATACTTACGCTTTTGTTGCCTGTGTTGATTGGTTTGATGAGCGTTGCGCTGATAGAAATTGCAAGTAATGCTCAAGAAGAGTTGACCATTGCAGTTAAAGATGACAATGCATGGTTTGAGGATAAGTTTAGAGGTATGGACATTGGCGACAACCTACGGTTTAAATACCTTACCAACAATCCACAGCCAATAGATTCCTTGAAACATCTGTATCAAAATATTGACTGCGATGGCATTTTGTATATTCCAAAATTAGACCTTAATCAGCCACGTGGTATTGCTTACTATTCTGAAAACGAATTAGGCATGGCAACAGAAAAATATATTACAGAAAAATTATCTGAAGAAATAAGAAAGCGTGCACTTTCGCAACGGAATTATAATATCGACACTATCGAACATATAACGCAAGCAATCGACATCGAAAAAATTATAGACAATAAGAAGCAGAGCGGAGGCTCAGAAATTGCTGGTGTTTTCGGCTATGCTTGCGGTTTTCTGATTTACATATTTCTAATTGTATATGGCGCAATGGTGATGAAAAGCGTGACCGAAGAAAAAACAAATCGCATCGTCGAAGTATTGGTTACAACAGTGAAGCCATTTCAATTAATGATTGGAAAAATTATTGGCATTGGTGCAGTTGGCCTTACACAATTTTTGCTTTGGGGAATTTTAACTTTTGGCATTAATCTATTATTGCCATTTTTTTTAGGCGATAAGATGATGGCAATGCAAAGCATGCAGCAAACCAATGCTATGGCAGTATCAACAGAGGAAAGTACACAACTTTTGATGAATATCTCTAATGCATTTCAAACTTTAGAGATAGGCAGAATAATCTTTAGTTTCTTGTTTTATTTTATTTTTTGATATTTATTTTATGCGTCGCAGTTTGCCGCTATTGGTGCTGCTATGACTGACGACAGCGACGCACAGTCATTTACATTTCCGATTACCATTCCAATTATCATATCAATGGTGCTCATGTCAGTTACCTTATCTCAGCCGTTTTCATCAGCCGCATTTTGGGGTTCGATGTTGCCATTCTCTTCACCAATTATTATGATTACACGGATACCATTTCATGTGCCGTGGTGGGAACAAATATTGTCGATGTTTATCTTGTTTTTATCGGCAATGGCAATGGTATATGTTGCCGCAAAAATTTATAGAGTAGGCATTTTAATACAAGGCAAGAAAGTGTCTTTTAAAGAAATTAGCAAGTGGATTTTTTATTGAGTAAATGCTGCGTCAGACAATAGTCATGTGCAGGAAAGGAAAACTTGTGTATTTCTTCTTGGTGTTCCTATATCTAGTTATCTCTAAATAACCAAATATAAAATTACAATTGCAGTTCCTGCATTTTCTTTTCCCAGTTCCAAGCGCTCAGCATGGCATCATCTAAGGAATATTGACATTGCCAGCCAAGTTGCGTTGTCGCATTTGTATTATCAGCATACACGGCTGCCACATCGCCAGCACGACGCTCGCCTATTACGTAATTTAATTTTTGCAGGCTCACTTTTTCAAAAGCATCAATTGCTTCTTTTACAGAAACACCAATGCCTGAACCTAAATTAAACACTTCACAATTACTATCGTTTCTCTTGTTAACTAAATATTGTAATGCCAAAGTGTGAGCATGTGCAATGTCACACACGTGTATATAATCACGAATGCAACTACCATCTCGAGTATTGTAATCATTGCCATACACGCAAAGCTGTTCTAATTTTCCGATGGCAGTTTGTGTAATGTATGGCACTAAATTATTGGGTTTGTCGATAGGTATTTCACCAATATGCGCTGATGGATGCGCACCTATTGGATTAAAATAGCGCAATAAAATGGAAGCTTGTGCAGGATATCTTTTTGAAAAATTGCGAATAATATCTTCACCGATTTGTTTGGTGTGTGCGTATGGACTTTCCGCATTTTTTATAGGCGTATTTTCCGTTACTGGCAAAACATCAGCATTGCCATACACAGAACAAGAAGAGGAAAAAACAAAATTTGGAATGCCTAATTTTTCTATGCTTTCTAAAATATTGACTAATGACTCAAGGTTGTTTTTGTAGTATAATAAAGGCGCTGCCACCGACTCAGGCACTGACTTTAATGCCGCAAAATGGATAATGCCAACGGCGTCTTGATGTGCTGATAATACATCATGCGTGGCATTAGCATCACATAGATCAATGCGATAAAATGGAATGGTTTTACCCGTTATTTTTTCAATGCCAGCCAAGGCGTATGTCGATGAGCGAGATAAATTATCAATACATACAACATCAAATCCATGTTGAATTAAATCTACAATTGTATGTGAGCCAATATAACCTGTGCCACCTGTAACTATTACTTTCATTCTCTAGCTGATGTTTTTTGAAATAAGTATATAAAATTATTCATTTAAAATGTCTAATAAATATTGACCATAACCACTTTTTAGCAAAGGCTGTGCGATGGCCTGCAATTCTTCTTTAGAAATAAATCCTTTTCTATATGCTACCTCTTCGATGCAACCTACTTTTAAGCCTTGTCGCTGCTCAATTACTTGCACAAATTGTGATGCTTGCATGAGCGAATCAAAAGTGCCCGTGTCTAACCATGCGGTGCCTCTGTCTAATATGCCTACTTTTAATTTTCCGCGTTCTAAATATATTTTGTTGACATCAGTAATCTCATATTCGCCACGTGCACTTGGTTGCAAATTTTCTGCAATAGACACCACTTCATTGTCATAAAAATATAAACCAGGAACGGCATAGTTTGATTTTGGATGCAGTGGTTTTTCTTCTATTGAAATGGCATTAAACTTTTTATCAAACGCTACAACGCCATATCTTTCCGGATCAGAAACGTGATAAGCGTAAATCACGCCGCCATCAGGGTCATTATTTTTTTCTAATAAATCGCCTAAGCCTGAGCCATAAAAAATATTATCACCTAACACTAAAGCCACTTTGTCATTTCCTATAAAAGACTTGCCAATCACAAATGCTTGTGCTAAGCCATTTGGCACTTCTTGAATGGCATATTGGAAATGGCAACCATACTTTTTGCCATCGCCTAAGAGTCTTTGAAAATTAGGCATGTCTTGCGGTGTTGAAATAATTAATATTTCGTGAATGCCTGCCTGCATCAATACCGACAACGGATAATAAATCATCGGTTTGTCGTAAATAGGCATAATTTGTTTGCTTATTGCAAAGGTGATAGGATAGAGCCTTGTTCCTGAGCCACCAGCCAAAATAATTCCTTTCATAGCGGTAAAGTAATCAGAAAAATCAAATTGTTAAAAATAATTGACAAAAATACATAGTAAAACAAGATAAAATTAATATGTTTGCCTAGAAAATTGGAAGATTTAGAAAATTGTGTTAATTTAGCGTTAACATAAATAAAATATCCGCAAATAATTGCTGAAAAAACATTTAAAATTCTGGTAGTCGATGATGAGCCAGATATCTTGGAATTCTTGAGTTACAATTTGGAGAAAGAAGGTTTTGTAGTAGAAACCGCCGAAAATGGTAAACAAGCATTAGAGAAAGCAAAGAAAAACCAACCAGACATCGTACTGCTTGACGTGATGATGCCTGAAATGGACGGTATTGAAGCTTGCAGAACAATGCGCGAAATGCCACAGTTCGAGCACACCATCATCGCATTTTTAACGGCACGAACGGAAGATTATTCTCAAATTGCTGGTTTTGAAACAGGTGCAGATGACTACATCAGCAAGCCAATAAAACCAAGAGTTTTAGTAAGTCGCTTAAAAGCGCTTCTAAGAAGATACGAAGCTAAAGAATCAAAATCATCTTTCTTAGATGTTGGGAATATTCAAATTGATAGAGAACGTTATTTAATTATTTTCAACGGTAAAGAAATGGCTGTTCCTCGTAAAGAATTTGAATTGCTATATCTATTGGCTTCTAAGCCTGGCAAAGTATTCAAACGCGACGAAATCTTGAATGAAATTTGGGGTCGCGATATTATCGTAGGCGATAGAACGATAGATGTGCATATCAGAAAATTAAGAGAAAAATTAGGAGAAGATTTAATCAAAACAGTAAAAGGTATCGGATACAAATTTGAAGAAATATGAGAAGATCCGCTTCTCCAAATATAATATCACTTTTAGCAAGCATGGCAGTAGCAATTTTTTCTACTGCCATCTTTTTATTTATTACTGCCATCTTTCACTTAAAAATAAATTATAACGTTTACATCATCAATATCTTCATTATTTTCTTAGTAACATTACTGCTGTTTCGCTTTGTTTTAGTCCGATTTATTTATAGCAAAATAAAAATTATTTATAAAACGATAGGCAAACCGCTGAAATTTCAGAATGAAGTTAAAGAAGGTAGCAAAAATGTATTGAAAACTGTAGAACGCGATGTGGCAGAATGGGCAATTAATAAAAACAAACAAATACGCGAGCTGCGCAAGATGGAACAGTATCGCAAAGAATTTGTTGGCAATGTGTCGCACGAACTGAAAACACCTATTTTTAATGCGCAAGGATATATTGAAACTGTCTTAGATAGCGACTTAGACGATCCTGCTTTTATCAAACAATATTTAGAGAAAGCCAATAGCAATATCGAACGCTTAGAAACCATTGTAACGGATTTACTCGAAATTTCAAAGTTTGAAAGTGGTAGAATAGAACTAAATAAAGAAGCATTCGACTTGGTGAAACTGATAAAGAAAGTTTTTTTTCAGTATCAGCACATTGCACAGCAACAAAAAATCACTTTAAAATGTCATAGCGAGGAAAATGCTGTCTTTGTCTTTGGCGATTCAAAACGCATTATGCAGGTGCTGGAAAATTTAATTTCCAATTCTATAAAATATGGTAAGGAAAACGGACATACAGATATTTACTTTCACGATTTAGAAGATCAATATTTAGTAGAAATCGTTGATGATGGGCCAGGCATTTCGTCGGAGCATTTGCCAAGATTATTCGAGCGTTTTTATCGTGCTGATAAGAGTAGAAATAGAAAAATAAACGGAACTGGTTTAGGTTTGTCTATTGTGAAAAATATTATCGAAGCACATGAACAAACTATCAATGTAAGAAGTGAATTAGAAAATGGAACTACATTTAGCTTTACGTTACAAAAATATATTCCTGAGTAATTAATATTCGCAATAGCGCATTACTTTCGTTTTGTAAAGCACTTTTTTTGCTGCATCTTTAATTAAAACAATATTTACACCTAAAACAAAATCGCGATTTTGTAAATAAATAAGCTCATTTGATTTATTGTAATTAATTTGCTTAGATGAAATTAATCGACCGCTGATATCTATAATTTCTATCGTTAATAATTCATCTTTCTCATGTCGAATATTAAGTTTAGGTGCTATCTGACATGAGATAGGATTTGGAGTAATGCTAATAAAATCAGAACCTACAGCGATGCTATCTGTTTTACACCAATAAAAAGTTTCAAAATTTCTGCATTCACTAATTGGACGTGCATTGATGGAATCGCTGGCAATACTTGTGTTGGTTTCGATAGTGCCATTTGTAATATTATTAATAAAATCGAAGCTTTTATTATTGATATAATTTATTGCATCAGCATCGCCACCTAATGGTGCTGACAAGGAGTTAAATCCATGATTGTAACCACAGAAAACATGAAATTGATAAGGTACATTTTGCTGTTCTAGAATAGGTGTGAATATACCTGGCCCATAAGACCGAATGGTGTTGCTACAATTGCCTAACCAACCATTAAAAAAATCAACTGCACCATCACAACTATTATTAAACAATAATGTAGGATAAGGATGAACGATGTTCACGTCATTTTTATAGAAACCACCTACAATGCTAATGATTCCGGCTATTTCCGTTGAATTTCTATAAGCATTTCCTTGAAAATCTAAGCTGCCTAATCGTGATAATCGCTCTTGCGTAATTAATACATCTTGCATATATAAATGATGCAATACCAAAAAACCACCAGAACTAATGCCCATTAAAAATATTTTATTTGAGTCGATGCCTAAAGTGTTTGCATTGGCTTTGCAAAATCGTATAAGCGCACGATTGTCTTGATAGGCACGATGCGCAGCATCTTCAAAATATTCAGGTGTTACACTTTCGCATAAAGGTTTCGATGTGGATTCGTACCAGCCTTGTCTAAAATCAGGCAGAATAACGCTGATATTTTTGGACGTAAAATAGTCTGCAAATATTTTTAATGCGGCAAGATTCTTATCACCAGCAGCATAACCACCACCATGGTAAACAATAAGCACTGGCCGCTGTGTTGAGAATAAATTCGGTTTATATAAATCGGCTTTTATTGCTTCATCTTGCCCTGCAAAATTTGTATTGTTGGCATAGGTGAAAGTAGATTTTACACTAGCATGTGTAAAAGTGATATTTAACAAAAACATACTTATTACAAAGATGATATGCGTAAATAGTTTACGCATATTTCTCGATAATTTTATCGCACGCTTTATCTAGCATGTCATATACATTTTGAAATCCATTGTCATCAAAATAAGGATCGGGCACACTCCTATTTTCGCCAGGATACACTTCGTTTAAAATTAATTTGATTTTACTTTCTTCTTTTTTGTCTAAAGCCCAGCCTAATAAATCTTTATAGTTGGCCGTATCCATAGCAAATATCAAATCGAATTCTTCATAGTCGGCGCTATGTACGCTGCGTGCACGCTGTCCAGAAATGTCGATACCGTGCTTGTTAGCTATTTGCACAGAACGATAGTCTGGACCAAAGCCAATATGCCATTTTCCAGTGCCTGCACTATCAATATACCAGTCTAGTTTTTGCTGAGCACACTTATGGCGTAAGATGCCTTCTGCTAATGGAGAGCGACAGATATTTCCTAAACAAACCATCAAAACTTTCATATTCTATTTTTAGAAGGATATTATTAATAAAAACAAAAATGATTGTTTTATCTTACAATGCAAAATGAAACGGTTTATTTTATTGCTATTTATAATGTTTCCAATGTTTTCTTCGACAAATGCAAAAAAGCATTGGCAAAAAACAGCTAGTGGCATTTGCTATAAATTATATACAAAAGATAAAAGCCAAGTGAGACCTAAAATTGGCGATTACATTTGGATGCATTTAGTTAAATATTCACCAACAAAAAAGGAGATTTTTAATACACGTATTTTCGATGTAGGAAATGGTGTAGAAATGCAATTGAAAGCTGTGCAAAAACAAGTCGATGTGACCGAAATTTTTACACACATGAGAAAAGGTGATTCTGCCTTGGTCAAAATTCCGTGTCATTTGTTGGATAGTAATGGAAGCAAAAAAAAGCATTATACTTTTCGTTTGCAGCTCATTGATTTTTCTACCAAAGAAGCTTATGAAAAGGTACAGTGGGAAAAAGAATTTCTACAAGCACAGGCAGATTCTTTGGTGATGATAGAATACTTAAGTATGCACAATATGTTAGATGCTTTGAAAGATGCAGCAGGCAATTATTTTGTAAGGCAAATACGTGGAAATGGAGCGCAGTTGCAAATTGGCGATAGCGTACAATTGCATTATATTGGAAAGCTGACCACAGATTTTGAATTTGATAACTCGTATGGCCGAAAGCAAACACTTGCTTTTGTGGTAGGCAAGCAGCAGGTAATAGAAGGTTTAGATAAAGGTATATGCAATTTTTATTATGGCGATAAAGGTATATTGCTCATTCCAAGTAGATTGGCGTATGGCGATAAGTCAGTAGGCAAAATACCAGCAAATGCAGTACTCGTATTTGACATTGATATTTTACCTAAATAAAAAAAGTGTCGCACATAGCGACACTTTTCAATAGCTTTTTTAGATAATTATGCAATTGTTTCTACAACAGTTTTCTCGGATTTTTTTCCTTGTATTTTTTCTTTTATTCTATCAAAAATGTAATAAACAGTAGGAACGACCACTAACGTTAGCAATAATGAACTGCTTAGTCCACCAATGATTACCCATGCCATAGAACGTTTAAATTCTGCACCCGGTCCATTTGATAATGCAATAGGAAGCATACCAAAAATCATAGCAACAGTAGTCATTAAGATTGGACGCAAACGTTCTTTTCCGGCCTCTATTAATGCTTCTTTTAATGGCAAGCCTTGTGC
>JADKZZ010000011.1 GCA_020848475.1 Chitinophagales bacterium
CGATATATAATATCGGCTCTATATTTTGGTTTGCATTTTCAGATATGACACACCTTACACGTGCCGACCAAATCAATGCTGGAAAAATGAGCTTGTTTGCAAAGGTATATCACTATTTATTAGAACATGGCATTTACTTCGGACCATCAGGCTATGAAGTCGGCTTTGTTTCTGCAGCGCACAGCACGGCTGATATTCAAAAAACGATACAAGTTATTTGTGATGCTTTTGATAAAGTAATGGCAGAATAATTTTTGAATAAGATTAACTATACTAAGATAGCGTCCCAGTCTTTCCACACTGCTTCGTATTGTTTAGCACGAATGATGTTTGCCACTTCTTGTGCACTGCGTTCATCGTTAACTTCAAATTGTTTTAGTGCTTCCGATTTCGAATAACCACCAGGTTCAGTTTTGCTGCCTGCGCTCATAGATGTTATGCCTAAAGGAAATATAATATCTCTAAATCCAGCACGCTCGCGCGATGACAAAGACAACTCGACATCTGGAAAACAAATCCGATAAGCACAAATCAATTGTAATAATTCTTTCTCTGTGAGATGTGTGTTAGCAATGAATTTGCCTTCATGCGGCCGTATGCGCGGAAAGGAAACGGAATATTTTGTTTGCCAAAATGTGCGTTGTAGATAATCCAAATGCATGGCATTAAAATAGCTGTCCACGCGCCAGTCTTCTAAGCCCAATAATACGCCAATACCAATTTTATACATGCCTGCATTGCCGATTCTATCAGGTGTTTCTAAGCGATAATTGAAATTCGATTTTTTGCCCTTTGGGTGGTAGTTTTTATAGGTCTCTTTGTGGTAAGTTTCTTGATATACTAATACGGCAAATACGCCAGCTTCCTTTAGTTGTGCATATTCATGTTGTTCCAAAGGTTGCACTTCGATTGACACTTGCGAAAAATGCTGTTTTGCTAATGCTACTGCATTCAGTAAATAATCGATGCCTACAAGTTTGTCGTGTTCACCTGTCACCAATAAAATGCTCTCAAATCCATACGATTTTATTACGTCAAACTCTTGTAGTATTTCTTTGTCAGTTAATGTTTTTCTAGGAATTTTGTTGGTGTAGCTAAAGCCACAATAGGTGCAAATGTTTTGGCATTCGTTGCTCAAATACATTGGTGCATAAAGCTGTATATTTTTTCCAAATCGAGATTGTGTAAGACTTTGGCTGAGCTGTGCCATTTCATCTAAATAGGCTGCTGCTACTGGTGAAATCAAGCACAGAAAATCTTGCAATGTATTATTGCTGTCATTATCCGAACGAGATAGAATGGCTTGCACATCTTGTGTGCTTATTTGTGTAATATTTTCTTGTATCTTATTCCAAGAAATCGATGGCAAATGAGTCGAAAACATGACAGTGTGTTGCTGTTATAATACTGCCTGCAATTTACGATTTTTAAACTACTTTATCAGTGCTGATTTTGTTTAATTCTGATTTCTATCAATACGGTTTAAATTTCCAAAAAATGTTTCCTTTGTCGATGTCTAAACAGATAATGGATTGGTATGCTTGCATCATTACTAATTCTTTGCCGTTTAATGCACTTATCGCATTTGTAGATTGTAAAAATGGTTTAATGTACGCTGTTTCCATGTCGTTTATTGTCCAGCGCTCATTTCCATTCGTATCAAAACAAGTCAAATAAATGGAAGCACTATCGCCAAGTTCTTTTTGATATACAGCTACAATTTTATCATTAGTTGAATAAAGTACAGCAGCATTGAAAAAAACACTGCCTTTTTGTACTTCTTCAACACTGTTTATTTTATACACACGTCGATACCAATCACTATTGTCAGACAACATACTGGTGAGCGAACTTTCATGAAATATTGATGGATTTATAGCCGATACTTTTCTTTTTACACGATACAATTGTTGTCGTTCCGCTGTTGTAAAATAGTATTCAGTCACATCAATCGTCGCTTCATTTTTCTCCGTATTTTCTGCAGATTGTTTTTCTGCAACAATGCTGTTGTTTGATAAATCATAAATAAACTTATATCCATCTTTTGTCGTTATCCTAAAACCTTCGCCATCGTGATTTTTTTCTATTTCAGCAATACCACTTTTCAAAACTGCATTTTTTCTTTTAAGTGTTTCATTGTTTAATATTTCTGTAAAAGTGTTTGCATCATAAGCGATTAAATTACTGCCATAGATGAGCCAACAAGTGTCGCCAATTGCTTGAAAAAAAGAAATACGATAGGCATCATCGTTGCTTTGTTTCCAACTGATAGTTTTACCTAATTGAAATGATTTTTCTACCTTTTTTTCTGCTAAATTAAGCTCATTGATATAATAATTAACCGTTGAAAGATCATTAGCATTCACACGCGAGATTGTCCATACTTTCGCACCTGAATTTGTTGTTACGAAGGTAAAGTAATTCGTACTTTCATTGTTGTTGTCATAAAAACTACTTCTTTCCGTTTTGAAACTTGAAAGTGCAAAGGGTTTGTTTTTAACTCTTAATGTGAAATACAAACTGATACCAATGCTAATTAAAAAAAATAGGAAAGCCCATAAGATAATTTGTTTTATAGTACTCGATGTGTTCGTTGATGTTGATGAAGGAATTTCTTGCTTAGATGGTTTATGTTTGAATATGGATTTATCGAAATCATCTTTTACATCGCCAAATTCATAAATTGAACCACAGAATTTACATTGATAGATATCATTTTGTAATAAATTGGCTTCACTAGCGCCACATTGCGGACATTTTATTGGTTTTGGCATACTATGGTTTTTATTAAAGATACTAAAAATCTTAATACTAAAATGATGATGAGTGTGTAAGTTAATGTTTTGATGAGCTATTGAATTATTAAAATGTGTGATTTTGAACTAACTTTGTGGCTTGAATATTTGAAATGGATAAAAAAACAGGCATCTTACTTGTTAATTTAGGCACTCCTGATACGCCATCTAATAGCGATGTGTATAAATACTTGATAGAATTTTTGACAGACGAACGTGTAATAGATTTTGGCTGGTGGAAACGTAATTTGTTAGTGCGTGGTGTCATCGTTCCTGCTCGTTATAAAAATTCAGCAAAGACCTATCGCGAAATTTGGGACAAGGAGCGTGGCTCGCCATTATTGTATCATTTACAAGATTTAGCCGCAAAAGTGCAACAACAATTAGGCAATGATTTTGTAGTGGAATATGCAATGCGATATCAAAATCCTAGCTTGCAAGGTGCTTTAGAAAAGTTACAAAAATTACAAGTAAATAAGATAGTAGTCTTACCTCTTTTTCCTCAATATTCTTCAGCTTGTAATGGTTCTGTTTTGCAACGTGTTCAAGAAATCACCTCTTCTTGGCAAACCATTCCTGATATTAAATTGATTCATCATTTCTATGACAATGCCAAGTTTATTGATGCATTTGTGGCGCGAGGAAATGAACACAATTTTGAAGATTTTGACCATGTTTTATTTTCCTATCACGGCTTGCCGGCACGCCAATTACAAAAAGCAGATTTAAGTAAAAAACATTGCTTGCAAGATGCATCTTGCTGTGCCTCTATTACAGAAATAAATCAGCATTGCTACAAAGCACAATGCTATGCCACAACGAAATTGATTGTAGATAAACTTGGACTCTCGAAAGATAAATATACGGTCACATTTCAATCGCGCTTAGGAAAAGAAATTTGGTTAGAACCATATACTGTCGATGTTATACCACAATTGGGTAAGGCAGGCAAAAAGAAATTACTTATATTTTCGCCAGCATTTGTGGCCGACTGCTTAGAAACCTTATATGAAATTCGAGTAGAATATTTAGAGTTGTTTGAACAATATGGTGGCGAACAAATTACTTTGGTAGAAAGTTTAAATGCGGAAGATAATTGGGTCGATGCCGTGTGCGAAATTGTTACTTCTTAATTGCTGCGAAGTATCACAAAACTTTCACTTTTTTCAGCATCAGATTTCAATACGATTTCTTTTAATAATTTTCCATTTTGGTAGATGCCAATACTTGCCGTGTTTGGTGCTTCGCTGCCCACGTTGTGTGCATAAAAAACAATGTTGTTATATGTTTTTGTACATGCTAGTTTTATAGTTTTTTGTTGGTGTTTGAGCATATATTTTTCAAGTACATTTTGCTCGTTCAAATAAATAGATACGATATCGCCATCTTCTTTTAAATTGTCCCAAACTTTGATATCTAAGCTGTCTTGGCTTGCCCATATTGTATCGACAATCAAGACTTTTTTATTCAGAAATAGATTTTTATGAAAAGTGAATTCCATTTTTTTTTCATAGCGTTCTATACAAGACAAGTTAAAGCATGGTTCTTTTTTATCAATTGAAATACAAGCACCTTCCAATATTTGTTTTCGCTTTTTTATTTTCAAGATATCTCTGCCAGTTACCAAACAGAGTAATACCGCAGAATCCACATTTTGTTCTAATATTTTTGTCGTTTCATATTCTAGAATGCCATTTTGTATATTGCCACTAAATGCTACATTGGCGCTGCCTATTTCTTCAGGAAAAATAATGTAAGCTGTTCCAAAAATGGAGTCTTTGCATTGCTGTATATCTAAAGTGAGCGAAGCACCACTCGTGCGTTTGCCAATCCACCTACCACTTATGTTTTGTGCGTTTGAGATGCATACATTCATTAAGAGAAGCAGACAGTATATTTTTGTTGAATGTAACATTTTCAGCAATCATAATAAATATACTCATTTTTTAGAAAAACTACTCTTCGTTTATCTCAATTTTACTTGCTAAATAAATACACAATAAACCAATTAATACAGCCAAATAAGCTATGTAGTGATAATTATTAAGATGTCCGGTAAGCTCATCTTTTGTCAAAATCATGCCACCGATTAATGCAGAAGCACCTTCACTCATTTCAATCAGAGACGAACGAATGACTAAAAATTTTCCGCGTTGTTCTTCTGTCGGTGCGCCTGTAATTAATGTCATTGCAGCAATCATACGACCACTATTAAATATAAACATAAATGCACAAATTAATAAAGCCATGAATATGGAAGCTTGCTGTAAATGTGCAATAATGAGAATAGGAAAGAACGAGAGAATGATTAATATTCTAAATGATTTTACTTTTCCAAGTGTATCTATGAATTTTCCAATGCGTGGTGATGTTAAGGAAACCGACAAACCACCGATGATGTACATCCATTTTGTGTCTTCTAATTTGAAACCTAGATTTCCTACTAAATATGGATTGATAAACGAGATAAACATGAAATGGCCTAATACCAAAAAAAATGCAAATGATAATGCTCTTTGTAAGTTTCTGTTTTTTAGTACATCAAAAACTTCTTTTGTTTTTTGTATATTTTGTTTGAGTTGCTGTGAAAAACGTGGAAAAAAATAGAAAGTAAACGGATATATCGCTAATGAAAATATGGCTTTAAATGTGTCGTGTATAGTTGTGTTGTCTTCAGGTATATGATTACGCATAGAAGGTAAGAAAAAATAAGCTGGCACCAGCACTACTAAAGACAGTATGCCGATAATTCTAAATGGCCAAAAAACATCTAAATGTTCACATATAAAAATAGCAAACGGAATGCCCAAAATAGATGCCAAACCAAATCCAAGATTTAAAATTCCCATCGCATTCCCTCTGCGTTCGTAAGGCACCATATCACTTACGTATGCTGTAGATACGCCACCTAGCAAGCCGCCAAAAATGCCAGTAAAAAATCTGGAAAATAACATAAGTTCGTAAGTGTGTGCAAACGAACACAGAATACTGCCAATGGCAAAAAAGAAAAATGCACATAATAATATGGTTTTTCTGTCATAGCTATCTATATAAAAAGAAGCTAAAAAAGAAGATAAACCACCACTCAAGGAAAATGCAAAAATCAAGTAACTATATTCTTTGGGTTGAATATTGTAAATTTCCATCATTTCAGTGCCTAATGGCAACATCAATAGAAAATCGACAATGGCACAAAACCAAATAAAGGTGAGCAAATACAATATGGACTTTTCATTCTTCACATTGCAAAGTTACTCGAATTTGTTATAACTTAATTCACTATTAATAGGCAATTCCGTATTTTTGTAGGATAGAAAATCAATTATTCTGATATGAATACGAGCGCTGATTCCATATATACCATTCTGCAAAATTTACAAATTGACCATGTGTTAAAACAGATTGCTGAGAAAGTTTTGCAAAACGAACGTATCACTTTTGATGAAGGTGTTTTGTTGTATGAAAAAGGAGAGTTGGGTTTTGTAGGTATGTTGGCGAATTATATTCGCAATAAAAAACACGGCAACAATACTTATTTCAACCGTAATTTCCATGTCGAGCCAACAAACATTTGCGTTTATACTTGTAAGTTTTGTTCTTATTCTCGATTGATAAAAAATCGCGAGCAAGGTTGGGAATATTCTATCGATGACATTATAAATATTGTCAAAAAATATGATGGACAGCCTGTAACAGAAGTGCATATTACTGGCGGCGTAATTCCAAAACAGGATTTTAATTTTTATATCGATTTGTTTAAAGCCATTAAGGCACATCGACCTGATTTGCATATTAAAGCATTGACGCCTGTAGAATATCATTATATTTTGAAAAAAGCAAAAATGAGCTATGAAGATGGCATGCGCGCAATGAAAGCTGCAGGTCTTGACTCAATGCCTGGCGGTGGCGCAGAAATTTTTGATGCTGCTATTCGCGACGAAATTGCCGGCGGAAAATGTAGCGCGGAAGAGTGGTTGGCGATACACGAAGTAGCGCATCAATTAGGTATTCCAAGTAATGCAACCATGTTGTATGGCCATATCGAAAAATATGAACATCGTATTGATCACATGGAGCGACTTCGTCAGTTGCAAGACAGAACGAATGGTTTTAATGCGTTTATTCCATTGAAGTTTAGAAATCAGCATAATGAAATGAAGCATCTGCCAGAAGCGACAATAACAGAGGATTTGCGCAATTATGCCATCAGTAGAATTTATTTAGATAATTTCGAACATATTAAATCGTATTGGGCAATGATAGGTCGCAATACAACGCAATTGTCATTGAACTTTGGTGTTGATGATGTTGATGGTACTATTGACGATACGACGAAAATTTATGCTATGGCAGGCAGCGAAGAACAGCATCCTGCGATGAGCACACGCGAGTTGGTGCATTTAATAAAAGCAGTTGGTCGCCGTCCTTTAGAGCGCGATACCGTTTATAATGTATTGCAAGATTATTCGAATGTAGTCTTCGAAGAAGATGAAAAAGAAAAAGCAAGAATGTATTAGATTCTTGCTTTATTATGATTGTGTTTTCTTAATTTATTTAGCAACAGAAACGCTTCTAGATTCGCGAATTACGGTTACTTTGATTTGTCCTGGATACGTCATTTCATCTTGGATTTGCTGTGCAATTTTAAATGAAATTTCTTCCACTTGTTTGTCATCTACTTTTTCTGCTTCGACTAATACACGCAACTCTCTTCCTGCTTGAATGGCATACGCCTTTTGCACACCTTGATAGGATACGGCCAGCTTTTCTAATTCGTCGATACGTTTCATGTAGCTTTCCATAATCTCGCGACGCGCACCTGGTCGCGCACCAGAGATAGCATCACATGCTTGTATAATTGGCGATACCAAATACATCATTTCCATTTCGTCGTGGTGTGCACCAACAGCATTGACAATCACTGGTGATTCGCCAAATTTCTCACAAAGTTTTGCGCCTAATAATGCGTGTGATAATTCAGGATCTTCATCAGATACTTTGCCGATATCATGTAGTAAACCTGCACGTTTTGCAATTTTAGAATTTAAGCCTAATTCACTCGCCATGATTGCGCATAAGTTGGCAACTTCTCGTGAGTGTTGTAATAAATTTTGACCATAAGAAGAACGGAATCGCATTTTACCTACAAGACGAATCAACTCTGGGTGCAAACCATGAATTCCTAAATCGATAACGGTGCGTTCGCCAATTTCCATGATTTGTTGCTCTAATTGTTTTTCCGTTTTTGCCACGACTTCTTCAATTCTTGCAGGATGAATACGACCATCGGTGACCAAGCGTTGTAGCGACAAACGAGCAATTTCGCGTTTGTAAGCATCATAACCAGAAATAATAATTGCCTCAGGTGTGTCATCTACAATAATTTCTACACCAGTTGCTGCTTCTAATGCTCTGATATTTCTGCCTTCTCGTCCAATGATTTGTCCTTTTTGCTCATCGCTACTTAAGTTGAAAACTGAAACGGTATTTTCAATGGCTGTTTCAGCGGCAGTTCGTTGTATAGACTGAATAATGATTTTTTTTGCTTCTTTATTCGCTTTAAGCTTCGCTTCGTCCATCACTTGTTTTACATGAGCCATAGCATCAGATTGAGCTTTGCTTTTTAGCTGCTCTACTAATTGCGCTTTAGCATCTTCAGCAGAAAGCTTGGCTACTTGCTCTAATTTTGCAATATGTTCTGTATGTGCTTTTTCAAGCTCGCTACGTTTTATATTTGCTAATTCGATTTGTTCGTTAAGCTTGCCTTTTAATATTTCATTTTCTTTTTCTTGTTTGCCAGCATTCGATAGTTTGTCTCGCAATGATTGTTCTGTCTGCTTTGCTTTGTTTTCCGCTTCAATTATTTTCCGGTTGCGTTGTTCAATTTCTTTATTATGTTCTTCTTTTAAGCGAAAAAAATGTTCTTTGGCTTCGAGCATTTTATCTTTTTTCAAAGATTCGGCAGTTGCATATGCTTCTTTGCGAATGTGTTCTGCTTCTGTTTTTGATTTTTCTTCTAGTGCTTTAGCTTTTTCTTCTGCTAATTTTGCTTCGGCAAGTTGTTTTTCTACATTGGCTTTCGAAAGTATTTTTCCTATACCAAAACCAAGAAGAAGAGCGACAACGCCTACTATAATTGCTATCATGATTGGATCCACTGTGTTGTTGTTTTAATTGTTTAAAAATATTTCTGTTGCTTTTTGAAATGGAAAGCAATCAAAACCATTTGTATGTCAATGTATTTTATGAATAAAAAAACAGTTGACAAGTGAAAATACACAAAATATAAAATGCGCATTTTCTATGTTTTACACAGCGTAAGGATAACTCAGAAATTAAAAGAGAGTGATGCCGAGTTGTTTGTCGAGTAATGCCTCGAGTTCATCTAATTTGGCATCAATATTGGCATTTGTTGCTTTGTTTTTTTGTTGCAATGCTTCTGCGGTCGATTGCAAGGCAATCATCGACAGGAAATCCTGTCGGTCGCGCGTGAGCAATGTTTTTTGATATTCGGCGATTTTGTCATTGATATCTTTGGCGGCCTGTCGAACATAGCCTTCTTCATCTGGTGTTACTTTTAATTTGTAAGGTCTTCCAGCTATTAACAGATTTATGTTGAGTGGTTCTGCCATTATTGTATCAATTTTGCCAAACAGTCATCAATTTCTATCATAAACTCTTTCAACTGTTGCTTGGTTACTGCTCTTTCTTTTTCAGATAAATGCACCTCTTTGGCTGCTTTTATATATTGTATTTGTTCTTTTAAACTTTCTTTTTCTTTGTTTTGTTCCGTAATATTTTTTTCTAATTCAGTAATCTTGAGCTGTAAGGCAATGTTTGCATCTTCCAACTTTTGATTTTTTTCTAAAATTAGTTGAATTTTTTTAAAAATTCGAGCCCATTTTTCATCAATCTTTGCCATATTAACGTATAACAGCGTTTAATTGTGTTTGATATTCTTGAATTAATTTCTTCATAATACTCTCAATATCAGTATCTTGAAGTGTTTTTGTGTCATCTCTAAAGGTGAAACTTACCGCATAGGATTTATTTTCTTTTCCTATTTTTTCATCTTCATAGATATCAAACAACTCAATATTACGCAAAATTTTCTTACCAAATTTCGTTGCAATGGCTTTTACCTCATCAAATTTTATTTTTTTGTCTAATAATAATGCTAAATCGCGTTTGATAGATGGATATTTTGGTATTTCTGAATAGGAAACATTATTTTTTCTTGCCAATTGTGTTATTCTGTCCCAATTGAAATCTATAAAAAATACATCTTGCTTGATGTCGAATAACTTCGTATATGTGCTGTGTATTTTGCCAAACTCAACTAATTTTTTCTCGCCTTTTTTATAGCTTAATGCATATTGAAATATTTCACTCGCATCATTGTCATAGCTGTCAAATGCAGAAATGCCAATTTTTGATAAAATTGAATCGACAATAGATTTGATATAATAAAAGTCTGTTTTCTTTGCTACAGTATTCCAGTTTGCTGCACTTTTATTGCCAGATACAAAAATGGACAAATGGTTTATTTCTGTGTAATTGCTGGTATTGATGTCATCACTTGGAGCTTTTGAGTACGTTTTGCCGAACTCAAATAATTTTACATTTGTATTTTTATGGTTGATGTTGTGCGCCACAGATTCTAATCCAGTAAAAAGCATATTGTTTCGCAACACATCTAATTCTGCATTGATGGAACTTAACAATCGCACCCAATTCTCTGGCGATTGTTGCGTAAGTTTTTCTTGATATTTAGATTTGGTGATGCTGTTATTCATCATTTCAAAAAATCCAAAATTTACTAATGCATCTGCGGTTTGATTGTATAATTTATGGCTGTCGAATGCTGATGAAAAGCTGATACTTGCATTTATTTTTTTAGGAATTACGATATTATTAAAACCATAAATGCGTAAAATATCTTCGATAACATCTGCTTCGCGCGTGACATCAGTGCGATATGGCGGCACTAACAAGTCTGCCTGTTCGTCGTTTGCTTTTTGTATTTTAATTTCTAAGAGCGATAATATTTTATTGATATCGTCTCTGCTGATATCGGCACCAGTCAAACGTTTCACATTGTCATAAGTTAAACTTACTGGAAAATGTTCGAATGTTTTGTTCTCGATAGTATAGATTTCAGAAGCGACTTCGCTATTCGCTATTTCAGAAATTAAGTGCACAGCGCGTAACAGTGCACGTTCGCTTATATTTGGATCTATGCCTTTTTCAAAATGTGTAGCCGCATCGGTTCGCAAGCCATGTCGTGTAGAGGTGCGTCTTATTGTTTTTGGGTCGAAATAGGCACTTTCTAAAAAGATGGCTGTTGTATCATTTTTTACACCAGAATTTGCGCCACCATACACACCAGCAATACACATGCTGTTTCCTTCGCTATCACAAATCATCAGGTCTTCTTCATCGAGTGCAATTTCTGTATTATCAAGCGCAATAAATTTTGTTTTTGCAGCTACATTTTTCACAATTATGCCATTGCCTTTTATCGCTGATAAATCAAAAGCATGAAGTGGCTGGCCGTACTCGTGTAATACGAAGTTGGTAATATCTACGATATTGTTTATTGGTTTTACGCCAATAGTTTTTAGTCTGTTTTTTAACCAAATTGGCGACGCTTCTACTTTGATGTTGTTGATGATGACACCATAATATTTTGGACAAGCTTTAGTGTTTTCTACTGTGACTGTAAATTCAGTATTTTTTTCCTTGCCTAATGTTGCGCATCTTGGTAATTGTAATGTAAAATCTTGTTTTTTTCTGAATGTCAATGCGGCAGCTAAGTCGCGCGCCACACCGATATGTGAAAATGCATCTGTGCGGTTAGGTGTCAATCCGATTTCTATTACATGGTCATTTTCTACTTCAAATAAATCCGCTGCTAATGTGCCTACTTGTGTGTTGTTTTCTAATATCAGAATGCCATCATGCGAAGTGCCTAATCCTATTTCGTCTTCAGCGCATATCATTCCTGCTGATTCGACGCCTCTAATTTTTGCTCTTTTGATTTCGAATGCTCCGCCACTTAATGGAAATACTTTCGTGCCTACCTGTGCTACAATTACTTTTTGTCCAGCAGCAACATTTGGCGCGCCGCAAACAATTTGTAAGGTTTCACTTCCAACATCTACCTTGCAAACCGATAATTTATCGGCATCAGCATGTTTTTCTCGTTCCACAACATGACCAACTACTAAGCCTTTTAAGCCACCCTTTATGGATTCAAATGGCTCAATGCTTTCTACTTCTAAACCAATATCTGTTAATAAATGCTGTAATTCATCGATTGATATGTCAATGTTTAAGTAAGATTTTAGCCAGTTAAGTGAAATTTTCATAATCGACAAAAATACAAAAAAAATATTGCCTATAATTGTTTATAGATTAAAGGAATGCTATGAATTGAATGCCATCATTGTTGATTTTTTTTGTTTATCAATATATTTTTTCATTTATATCTTAAATTGATTTTGTAGTAATATTTATTAACTTTGATTATGCCTTTTGATTTTCATTCACTTTGAGATATTGCACTAAGAAGTAGTGCTGTATATGTGTTTATGCTTGTCGCATTTCGCATATTTGGCAAGCGCGAATTATCTCAATTGTCTATTGCAGATTTAGTGTTGATTGTGCTCATTAGTAATGCAGTGCAAAATGCTATGGTTGGTGATAATACAAGCCTTATAGGTGGTTTGGTAGCTGCTACTACTTTGTTTTTGTTGAATTTAGTGTTGAGTTTTTTGATGTTTAAATTTAAAAGCTTACGTGTGTTAGTGCAATCCGAACCTATTACTTTAATTTTTAAAGGTAAAGTGTTAGAAAAAAACCTGAAAGCTGTGATGATTTCTGAAGAGGAATTATTGTCTGCTATTAGAGAACATGGTATTGAAAACGTAGCGGATGTAAGCTTATCCATGCTCGAGCCAGATGGAAATATTAGCGTGATTTCAGGTAATGATACACATTTAAAAAGGACGCAGTATAAACGCAAAAAGCACCACAAAACATTGCAAGATATCTGAGTATTACAGGCTATCGTATAGATTTTGCAAAATCACTGACGATATAAGCTATTAATTTCCCAGTAGTTGTCGATTGTAAACCATTGTCTAAAGTTGTTGCACCTTCGCAAATGTGCAGATAAGCAATTTTAGATTTCGATGCAACTTGATGTATAAATTGTCGTATTTGTTGTGAAGAAAATCCACATGGAGAAATGGCACTCGAAAGCGTATTTTCAATTGCATCTATATCAATTTCGATTCCTGTGTAGCTATTTTTTGTAAATAAAATAGCATCTTGAATCACGTCGTCAAATTCTATTTTTTTTCTAATACAAATATCTTCAAAAAAGTGTGTTTGTATTTTCTTGTTTTTATTCAAGTTTTCTAGCATCGCTTGCGAAGTATAATTCTCATGAAGACCAATGATGCTGTATTTGTCAAGATAGCCATCATGCATGGCATATGAAAAACCGTTGCCAGAATGCCTGCCTTCCAATGCGCGAAAATCAGCATGTGCATCAATATTTATTGCATTGATTTTTGCATTTTTTATTTTTCCATTTTGCTGTAATCCAAGAGCAGTGCCTTTGATGTTGCCGTAAGCATTATTGTGTCCACCACCAATGATTATTGGAGTTTTGCCAGCTTCAGTAATTGCTTGTATAATTTGTGCGACCTGTTTGTCTATGACTTCCACTTGTTCCCGTACAAACTCTATTGGTTTATTTTTTATCTTTTGTTGAAGGTCTGAAAAGTCGAATTCGCCTAATAATAAAAATGAATCGCCACTTAAAAACTGATTATCATGAATGTTGAAGAAAGCTTGTAAAAAAGGTTTCCAAACAGTATGAGCACCACCAACTCCAAAGTTTGCTTTTACGCCAATGTCTTCTGGGATACCAATAATTACAAATGGTGCACTCGACTTCTTTAATTCATTTTTCCAATTCTTTTGATTTGAGATAGCTCGGATTTTTTCACCGAGTTTAGTTTCACCATTTCTTTTTTTTATAAAAGCAAATGCGTTTTCTTTTTTGTAAAAAACAAAGTTTTGCATAACTTAAAGGTAAATAAAAA
>JADKZZ010000012.1 GCA_020848475.1 Chitinophagales bacterium
CATTGCTTTGTCCTAAATTCTAAACTTCTACAATCAATATAATTTAGCTACTCATCTGAGTAGCTTTTTTTGTTTCACGTGAAACAAAAAAAAGTAAATTTAAAATTCCATTTAATTGGTTTCACGTGAAACATACTACAATGCAAAAAAAAGATGAGCATATTTATGTTGTTATAATTAAGCTCTCTAAAAAATAGTGATAAGTAAAACCCAAATACATTTCTTTAAATACGCTAAACATATTGAGGAATGTAGGCTTGCTTATACACCATAATGCACACTGCTTTTATCAACATGTGTATTGTTTTATAGAATAACACTTTATTAAGATAAAATGACCTCGTTTGTGCACCGTAATGCACATCATATTTATTAACATGTTTATTAATTTGTAGAATAACTATACATCGTGTAAGGTATTCTAGTAAGCATAGCTTGAAAGAAAATGAAACAAAATAACTGGGTTTTTACTGTATTTTATAGTATGTAGAAATATAAATACTATTCAAAGCAACAACGCGATGTATACATACGACACTCAGTAACTAATTTTTAATCCAACTAATATCTTATAAATATCAACTTTCACCTACATTTGTACTATGTTTCAATCGTATGATGTAATTGTGGTCGGTGCAGGACACGCCGGCTGTGAGGCGGCAGTAGCGGCTGCCAAAATGGGAAGTAAGGTCTTACTGGCCACTATGAATATGCAAACCATTGCGCAGATGTCTTGCAATCCAGCAATGGGCGGAGTTGCCAAAGGACAAATAGTGCGCGAAATTGATGCCATGGGCGGTTATTCTGGTATTGTTTCTGATAAAACTATGATTCAATTTCGCATGCTTAATCAATCAAAAGGACCTGCCATGTGGAGCCCAAGAGTGCAAAGCGATAGAATGCAATTTCATTTAGTTTGGCGTGAAATGTTGGAAAACACAGCCAACATAGATTTTTGGCAAGATATGGTGAGCAATCTTTTGGTGGAAAATGGTAGCGTGTGTGGTATCAGAACAGGAATGGGCATGGAAATTAGATCAAAAGCAGTGGTGCTTACCAATGGAACATTTCTCAACGGTATTATTCATATTGGCGAAAAACAATTTGGCGGAGGCAGAGCAGGTGAGAAGGCATCGAAAGGAATTACCGAACAATTGGTGAGCCTCGGATTTGAAAGTGGTAGAATGAAAACAGGCACGCCTCCACGTATTGACGGCAGAAGCTTAGATTATGCCAAAATGGAAATTCAAAATGGAGACGACAATATCGTTGGTTTTTCCTATAAAAACATAGAGAAACCGAAAGAGCAACGTTGCTGCTGGATTACTTATACCAACGATAAAGTACACGAAATACTCAAAACAGGCTTTGAGAAATCGCCCATGTTTCAAGGTAGAATTCAAGGTCTTGGACCAAGATATTGTCCTTCTATCGAAGATAAAATAAACCGTTTTGCCGATAAAGACAGACACCAAATATTTGTAGAACCAGAAGGCTGGAACACCGTTGAGATTTACGTTAATGGTTTTTCTACTTCCTTGCCAGAAGACGTGCAATACAAAGCATTAACTTCCATTCCAGGATTCGAAAAGGTGAAGATGTTTAGGCCTGGTTATGCCATAGAATACGATTACTTTCCACCTACGCAATTAGCCTTGTCTTTAGAAACCAGATTAATCAAAAATCTTTTCTTTGCCGGTCAAATTAACGGCACTACAGGCTATGAAGAGGCAGCAGCACAAGGCATGATGGCTGGCATTAATGCACATCGTGCCATACATGATGAAGCGCCAGTAGTCCTTAAGCGCAGCGAAGCTTATATTGGTGTTTTAATCGATGACTTAGTGAATAAAGGCACAGAAGAACCTTATCGCATGTTCACTTCCAGAGCCGAATTCCGTATATTATTACGCCAAGATAATGCCGACTTACGCTTAACCGAGCTATCGAACCAAATAGGATTTGCGGAGCAAGAACGAATGGATCGAGTACAATTAAAAAAACAAGCCAGCGAAGAAATTATCCAATTTATAAAAGAATATAGCGTAGAACCAGCAGAAGTGGACACCTTTTTAGAATCAAGAGGTACTTCTGCTCTTATTCATAAAATGAAATTAGAAAAGATTGTATCTAGACCACAAATTGGAATATTAGATTTGATTGCAAACGTTCCATCCATAAAAAAGCATTTGGATAAATATGAAATAGAATTTCTTGAACAAGCAGAAATTGCTATAAAATATGATGGCTATATTGCTAAAGAATATGATCAGGTAAAAAAGATGGACAAAATCGAAAACGTAATACTTAAACCCGATTTCGACTATATGAGCTTGCCTTCATTGAGCATGGAAGCTCGTCAAAAATTGTCTAAAATGAAACCACAAACGCTCGGTCAAGCGAGCAGAATTTCTGGCGTTTCACCTGCTGATATTTCCGTTTTAATGGTATATTTAGGTCGATAATCATTCTATCAATTGAAATAATTTATCAATGCATCAGCATCATTATAAAGTAAAAAGCAAATTATATTATTACATTATTGTATTATTTCAATGCCTGATTTTGTCTTGCGCTCAGATAACAGCGCCTACTGGTGGCGAGCGCGACACAAAAGCACCTGAAATAGTATCAATTTCTCCAGCAAATAAAAGTACCAACTTTAATAATAAAAGCATACAAATTGTATTTAACGAGTGGATTCAAGCATTGAATAATCCAAAATCACAAGTGATAATTTCACCTAATATCGAACCATTTCCAGTAATCGACATTGCTAGAAATGATATGAAAATTAAAATTAAAGACACACTTCAATCCAATACGACTTATAGCATTTTCTTTGGAGACAATATAAAAGATAATAACGAAGGCAATCCATTGCCAAATTTTACTTATATATTTTCTACAGGAAATTTTATAGATTCTCTGTCGCTCAAAGGAAATATAAATACAAAGCTAGATAAGTTTCCAGATAATACCTTTTTGCTATTGTATAAAGA
>JADKZZ010000013.1 GCA_020848475.1 Chitinophagales bacterium
AATGTCCATAATATAGAGGTAAATCCTTCAACACTTTCACTGCCTACATTATATACAAATCCCTTGCCATCAGCAAAGTTTTTCATATACACAAAATAGATATTTGCATCATCTATTCCGATTTTAGGAAAACCATATAAGCAGCCGATGATAAATATCGATACTAATAAATAAATGAAAATTAGGATATTCTTTTTCATCAGAAACTATTCAACAATAAATTTATCTGTATTTGTATTTTCGATTTCATACTATTCATACATAAAACTGCTTGTTGGATAGTGGCTCATATCTGAATTGAGAAAATCTATATATATAAATATTGCTTTAAATATTAGAATACAAATATATTCTGATATTCTGAAAACTAATAACATTCCTAAAAAAATCCTAAAAAACATTGATTTATCCTTTTTAAGGTTCATTTTTCTTATCTTGCAAAAATGAGCATTCGACTATATTTTACTATATATATACTATTCTTTTTCTTTGGTTTTAATCAAGAACTTAAGGCACAATCGCCTCCACCTTCGCAATACAAAGACGCACCATCAGAATTATATATCCCTACGGAAGAGCAATTATTTAAAGACGATCCTGACCCAGTAGTCTTGAGTGCACAAATTGCAGTGCGCTTAAAAAAAATACAACAAATTATTCCTTTAGATTATAACGACCACGTCCAAAAATACATATCGTACAATACGCACGAAAAGCGCAAAGAACATATCGCAAAAATGTTGGCACGCGCTAAGAAATTCTTTCCAATTTTCGAGCCTATATTAGCAAAATATGGCATTCCTGATGAAATGAAATACTTGGCTGTTGTAGAATCAGCACTAAATCCATTTGCCTTGTCGAGAGTTGGTGCCAGTGGTCCTTGGCAATTTATGTATAGCACAGCATTGCGGTACGAACTCAACATCAACAAACGTGTGGACGAGCGCCGAGACCCTTATCTTGCTTGCGAAGCGGCTGCAAAATATTTGAGTGAAATGTATGCATTATATGGTAATTGGCAATTGGCAATCGCCTCTTACAATTGTGGTGCTGGCAATGTCAACAAAGCCATAAAAAAAGCTGGTGGTTCATTGAATTTTTGGGATATCCGCGGATTTCTTCCTGCAGAAACGCGCGCGTATGTGCCTTCATTTATTGCAGTCGTTTATGCCATGAAATATGCTGGAAAATATGGCATTAGCGCATTGCCTTTGAATAGAGAAAATACGCAGCGTATTACCATCAGACAAAAGATATCTGTTTCTGATTTAGAAAGCAGTTTATCCATTCCTCGACAAGATATTATTGATGAAAATCCATCGCTTTTAACGACAACTATTCCAGCAGATTTTATTCTCAATCTGCCTGTTTCTAAAATAAATGCCTACTATCAATTCCAAGATTCCTTGCAACAAAAAGCGCTTTGTGAATTGGAAGAAAAACAATTAGTTGTACCTACGGTAATTAAACCAACTAGTTCAGACGCGGAAATATCAGCATCAAAAAAATCAAATGTTTCTACAAAAGAGGAATGGAAAAATATTCCAACAGCAGAAAAACCATCATCGAATGTAAGCATCGACAAACCTTTAGGGAAAGAAGATGATGTCAACTATAAAACAATGGCATATACCGTAAAAACAGGCGACAATTTAGGAAAGATAGCGGCATGGTTTCATTGCACAGTAAAAGAATTGCGCGCTTGGAATAAACTACAAGACAATAATATTGCTGTAAAAGATGAATTACTTTTATACATTCACAAAAACGATTATAAAAAATTTGTTCGATTTAACTATTTAAGCGCTAGCATCAAAACTGATTTAAGTGCAAAAATTACAACACAAGAAGAGAAAAACAATACACTACAACAAGAAAAAATTGAGGCCAACACACCTTTGATTGACAAAATAAATCCTATAAAAATTTTAAGTAAAAAAGATTGTTATAAAAAACATACGGTAAAAAGTGGCGAATCTTTATATAGTATTGCTCAAAAATATGACGATGTGAGCGTTCAAGACTTGCTATTATGGAATGGCTTCAAAAAAACACCAATTCTACATAAAGGCGACATTATTAAGGTGCGTAAAATTGCCTGCAAATAAGCTATTTCCTAATCATAAATAGGAAAAACAAAAATCGGATAGCGTATTTGTAAATCGCTACAATTTATAGATAAGTTTATTATTTTTGTTCAATATCACAAATTGACTATTAACTATAAACTATGTTTGCATATATAAGCGGAAAAATTACTTATAAAACACCTACACATATTTATCTGGATTGTAATGGAATTGCCTATTATATCAATATTTCTTTGAATACGTATGCGGCTATTGAGAAGCAGGAGTCTGTAAAGCTCTACACACACCTTGTCGTCCGCGAAGATGCACATGTGCTTTACGGCTTCTATACTGAAGAAGAAAAAAATTTATTTTTACATTTAATATCCGTTTCTGGCGTTGGTCCTAATACAGCGCGTTTGGTGCTGTCATCAATGTCCACTCAAGAATTTCAAAAGGCAATAATTCAAGCTGATGTGCGTTTAATACAATCAATAAAAGGCATTGGACCGAAGTCGGCTCAGCGCCTAATTTTAGAACTAAAAGACAAATTAAAAAAAGACGCAACAGCTGAAGGTATGGATAACATTGCGGCAAGCAGTAGCAACACGCTTATCAAAGAAGAAGCATTGGCTGCCCTAAATATGCTCGGTTTTCAGAAAGCACAAGCAGAAAAGGCCGTACAAAAATCCATGCAAGAAAATACCCAAATACAGTCAGTTGAAGAATTAATTAAATTGAGCTTAAAAAATTTGTAAATTTGCCACACACACTCGATACTTAGTGATAAAAAAACTACATACTACTTCTAAAAGTACTCTCCTATTTTTTGCTGTTTTATATAGCACGATAAATGTATTTGCTCAAACGGATAGCAACAAAACTACATTGCGTTTCCCAATTGAAGATAGAAATACAGATTTTTTATTAACAAAGCCTAAAACAACAATTGATTTAAGAGATCCAAAAATAATTGACAAAAAAGTAGAATACGACCCACAAACACAAAAATATGTTCTCTACGAAAAAATAGGCGACACCTACTACAAAACACCTACCTATATGACATTCGATGAATACATCGAATATACCGCTCGCGAATCTGAACAAGGCTATTTCTTGCAGCGCTCTCGTGCCATTGACTTAGCTGAGCGCAAAAGCAAACAACCTTTTTTGTATCAAGGACCTGAGTTATTTAATCGATTTTTAGGCGGCACAAAAATAGAAATTAAACCACAAGGAAATGTAGATGTAACTATTGGCGTAAACTCTCAACGCGTGGAGAATCCTGTGTTGCTACAAAATCAACGTCGCAATATTAACTTTGATTTTGACATGAATATCCAATTGGGTTTACAAGCCTCCATTGGCGACAAAATGAAATTAGGCATTAACTACAATACTAAATCAGGATTTGCTTTTGAAAATCAATTAAAATTAGGATATAAAGGAAAAGAAGATGACATTATCCAAGCCTTGGAATTTGGTAATGTCAGCATGCCTTTGCGTAGTGCATTAATCAAAGGACCTCAAAATTTATTTGGCGTAAAAACACAACTTAAATTTGGCAGGCTAACGATTACAAATGTATTGGCACAGCAAAAATCAAAAACCGAAAATGTACGCATTGAAAATGGCGCGCAAACAAAAAAATTCGCTATTAAAGCTGACGAATATGAAGATAATCGCCACTTTTTTATAGCCCAATATTTTAGAGATACTTACGAACAAAGTTTGAGCAAACTGCCATTTGTTGCTGCGCAAACTGTCATTAATCGTATTGAAGTTTGGGTAACCAACAAAACTCGCCAAACAGAAGAAGTGCGCGAAGTTGTGGCATTTCAGGATTTAGGTGAAACTTCTAAAATATTCAACACTACAGCAGTAACAAGTAATGGTGGCACTTATCCTGATAATAAGTCAAATACATTATACAACACAATTACACGAAGTAGCAACTCACTCGACTTCCGCGACCCAAGTCGATGTATTAGTTTTTTGGAAGGCAAAGGCTTGCAAGCTGTTGATGACTTTGAAAAAGTAAGTGCCAGAAAATTGGCTACCACAGAGTATTATTTCCATCCACAGTTAGGCTATATTTCCTTAAATCAACAATTGCGACCAGATGAAGTTTTAGGCGTTGCCATTCAATATACAGTCAACGGCGAAGTATTTCAAATTGGTGAGTTCGCAACAGATTTACCACCATTAGCAGATACGACTAAAACAAAAGATCAAATCTTAGCTTTGAAAATGTTAAAGGCAACATCCGTACGCACGGTAGAGCCTATTTGGGATTTGATGATGAAAAACGTGTATTCGCTAAGTGCCTACAACGTAAGCCCTGAACAATTTTTCTTTGACATTTATTATATTGATCCAGGTGGCGGCCAGAAAAGATATCTGCCAGATGCTGGGCCCATTACTGGCAAGCAATTATTACAAGTTCTGAATTTGGATAATGTCAACAACCAACTAGATCCACAAAATGATGGTCGTTTTGACTTTATTCCTAATGTCACTATCACGCCTAGAAATGGTAAAATTTATTTCCCTGTATTAGAGCCTTTTGGAAGCTCATTAGCCAATGCCATCGGCGACCCAACTATTGCCAATAAATATGTTTATCGTTACTTATACGACACGACTAAATTTGCCGCACAACAATTCCCTGAATTTAATCGATTTATTTTAAAAGGTTCTTATCGTGGCACCGACAACAGCACATTCCGATTACCTGGTGCATTTAATTTGCCTCAAGGCTCAGTAACAGTGAGTGCTGGCGGCAATCAATTAAAAGAAAACATCGACTACACTGTCAATTATGGCATCGGAGAAATCGTAATTGTTAATCAAGGTGTGCTCAATTCTGGAATACCTATCGACATTAAGTTTGAAAATAATGTACTCTTTGGTGTTGTCAATAAATCCTTATTCGGCACACGACTAGATTACGCTGTCAACAAAAACTTCACCATTGGTTTGACGCATATGCGTTTGGCAGAAAAGCCTTTTACTCAAAAAGTAAATTTCAACGACGATCCTGTTAAAAATAATATCATCGGTTTAGATATCAATTATGCTACTGAATCTAAAGGCTTGACACGTGCTTTTAATAAAATTACGGCACAAGACATAACGACACCTTCTAAAGTTTCCGTAGCTGCTGAAGCCGCCTATTTTAAACCTGGACACGCAAAAGCCATCAATATTGATAATGCAGGAACTGTATATGTTGATGACTTCGAAGGCGCGAGCACTAACTTTGATTTAAAAGGCAGTTTCTTGACTTGGTCATTAGCATCTGCACCTAAAGGCATGCCGAATATTTTTGGCGTTGAAAAATTTCCGGAAGCAAGAATAAGTGATAGTTTAGTGTATGGTTTTAATCGTGCAAAATTAGCATGGTATTCTGTTGATCCTGTTTTCCAAAGCAATACAAACAGCAATCCATTAAGCAGTGCGCTTAAACAACAAACCTTAAGCAGCATTTATACACGTCAGTTTTATGAACAAGATATTTTTATTAATCGACAAAATACGACAATCACCAATCCACCTTTATACACTTTAGATTTATCCTATTTCCCTGAAGAACGTGGCCCTTACAATTATGAAACAACGCCTACTGTTTATTCAAAAGGTGTAAATGCATCAGGAAAATTAAACAATCCAGAAACACGCTGGGCTGGAATCATGCGCACCATCGAAGGAACGAGTGACTTCGAGGCTGCCAATATCGAGTTTGTGCAGTTTTGGGTGTTGGATCCATTCAAATTTCCCGGCGCTAATAGAAAAGGAAATCTATACGTACAATTAGGAAATTTATCAGAAGATATTTTAAAAGACTCCAGAAAACAATATGAAAATGGACTTCCTCGTCCTAATGGTGGAACTACTGTTGACACATCAATTTGGGGCGTAACGCCTACAATACAAAATGCATTAACCAATAGCTTTGATGCCGATCCAGATGTTATCAAAAAACAAGATGTAGGTTTAGATGGTTTAGATGATGATGGCGAGCGTTCTTATTATGCAAATTTTATATCAAATTTGTCTTCTGTCGTTGCGAATCCTACAAATTTAGCCAAATTAAATAACGACCCTTCTGGCGACAACTATGCATTTAATAGAGACAATAATGTATTTACAGAAAATGATGGCGTAATAACACGTTATAAAGATTTTTCGAATGCACAAGGCAACTCATCGAATAATTTAAACAATAGCAACATTAATGGCAATGCAAAAACACAGCCTGATAATGAAGATTTGAACAACGATAACACCTTGAACGAAACAGAAGAATACTTTCAGTATCGCGTTGCCTTTGATGATAATTTCCTAGCCAATTCTCCTTATATCGTCAGCAAACAATCTGTTCCATTTAATGGCAATGATTCTGCCTATTGGTATCAAGTAAAAATTCCGATTAAAGAATTTGAATCTAGAGTGGGTAACATTTCTGATTTCCGTTCTATTCGTTTTGTGCGATTAATCATGTCCGATTTTACAGACAGCGTCACCATGCGTTTTGCACAATTTGGTTTAGTGAGAAATCAATGGAGAAAATATGATTTATCATTAGCAAATCCTGGCGAACAATTACCAGGTGATGAATCGTCAAATACTGAATTTAATGTTACTTCTGTAAGTGTGGAAGAAAATGCAAGCAGAAGTCCAATTCCTTATGCTATTCCTCCAGGTATCATACGCGAACAAAACATAAGCGGTTATAACAATGCATTGCAAAACGAACAAGCGATGAGCTTACAAGTTTGCGAATTGCAAGATGGCGACGCACGTGCTGTTTTTAAAACAACAAATTTAGACTTGCGGAATTACAAACGCATCAAATTATTTTCACATGCTGAAAATTTTCCCGGCGACAGAGGTAGCTCATTTCCAATAAAAGACAATGACATCAGCTTGTTTATGCGTATTGGCTCTGACTTTACAGACAACTATTACGAATATGAATTGCCACTAAAAGTTACGCAACCTGGCAACTATAATCCTGAAAGCGAATTAGACAAACAACTCATTTGGCCAGATTCTAATCAATTGAATATTTTGCTGGACAGCCTTACTACAGTAAAACAAATCAGAAATCAAAGCAATGCCTCATTGTTATTGCCGTATGATGTCACCTTTGCAAATGGCAGTAAAATCAGCATAAAAGGTAATCCTGATTTAGGTGTCGCATCAGTGTTTATGTTGGGTCTAAAAAATCCTAAAAGAATCATTGGCGAGAATGAAAATACAGATGATGGTTTAGCTAAATGTGCGGAAGTTTGGGTGAACGAATTACGTATGTCAGGATTTGATGAACGTAGCGGATGGGCTGCCTTAGGTCGTGTAGATGTGCAATTAGGTAATCTAGGTAATGTAATCATGGCTGGTAATATTCACACGATTGGATTTGGTGATTTAGAGCAAAGGCTCAACCAGCGTTATCGTGATAATTATTATCAATATGACATCGCTGCCAATTTGCAATTAGGAAATTTATTGCCTGAAAAAGCTGGCTTAAAAATTCCGGTTTACACACAATTCTCACAATCTATTAGCACGCCGCAATATGATCCATACGAGTTAGATGTAGAATTAAAAGACAAATTCAATACCATTAATGCCGATGGAAATTTAACAAAAGACAGAAAAAAAGAATTAATAGACTCAACTAAGCGCGTCGCGCAAGATGTTACGACTATCAAAAGTATCAATGTTACCAACCTGCAAAAAGTACGCACCAATCCGGAAAAAGAACCACGTGTGTACGATGTAGAGAATTTTAATTTCACGTATGCATATACACAAACAGACAGAAGAAATCCTATTATAGAAACCGAAGTTATCAAAAAGCATAGAGGTTCTTTAGGTTGGAATTTCTCACCAAAACCACTGGTTTGGCAGCCTTTCAAAAAGATAAAAAATAACAATATTCACCTCAAGCCGGTGAAAGAATTCAACCTTAATCTAAAACCAAATTCTGTAGCATTCCGCACTGATATTAATCGCCAATATGCCTATCAAAAAATTAGAAATATAAGTGGTGATGATTTAGAGATACATCCAACATTCGATAAATATTTTACGTGGGATCGTTTTTGGAGCATCAAATACAATCTAACAAAATCTATAAATTTTGATTTCACAGCAACCAACAAAGCCAGAATTGACGAGCCAGCCGGCGCATTAGACACAAAAGAAAAAAGAGATACCGTTCGTAAAAACTTCTGGCGATTTGGTAGAAATATCGACTATAGTCATGTATTCAATGCATCATACAATTTGCCATTTAATTTATTTCCTTCTTTAGATTGGATAAATGTGCGCACACGTTATGGCGCTACTTATTCATGGCTGGCGGCACCACTTGCACTCACGAGCCTCGGCAATACTATACGCAACAGTCAGGATTACCAAGTAACAGCCGATGTGAATTTTAAAAACTTATATCAAAAATCAAAGTTTTTAAAACCATACACCTTGCCGGATATCAAAAAAACGAAGCAAGAGTATGCAGATGCTTATGCGAAGTATAAGGATTTAGACGCTGCTGCAAAAACAAAAATTATTAAGAAAAAAGAGGACATTGAGAAAAAGATAAACGACATCGAACTAGCAGAAAAAGATACGTCTAAAACAAAAGAAGACATCAAAAAATTAGTAGATGAGAAAAAACAATTAAAGAATGATTTGCGTAAATTAAAATTGGAAAAACGTCAATTATTAGAACCTGCAAATCCTGCTTTAGATTATGTAATGCGTCCATTGATGATGTTGCATCGTGCCTCATTTAGCTATGATGTAAAACAAACTACAGTATTACCTGGCTTTATGCCATCACCAGTTTTATTTGGGCAAAATTTTAAGCAACATGCACCTGGCGCAGGATTTTTGTTTGGCGCACAGAAAGATACCAACTGGCTTAATGCAATTGCTGCGAAAGATTGGATGTCGAGAGATACTACAATCAACTATCAGTTTATACAGACAAAGCAACAAAGCATGAACTTGAAAGTTTCTTTAGAACCTTATCGTGATTTTAGAATAGATATTACATTGCAAAAAACAAGAGGCGAAACCTATTCCGAGTTTTTCAAAACCACAACGGCAAATGGCGCTTTCAAACATCTAACGCCGCAAACTAATGGAAATATGTCGATGTCATTTATGATGCTAAAAACCGTATTTAGCAAAGTAGATAAGAACAACTTCAGCAATGCTTTTTATAAGTTTCAAGAATTACGAGAATTATATTCGCAAAAACTTGGCAGCCTAAATCCAAACTCTGATACGATATATATTAATGACAGCATTAAACTGCCTAATTTTAGAGAAGGCTATGGTCCATTTGCACAAGAGGTTTTGGTGCCTTCTTTGATAGCTGCATATACTGGAAAAAACCCAGATAATGTGCGTTTAAATCCTTTGAAAACTTTGCCATTGCCAAACTGGCGATTAAGCTATAATGGTTTTGCTAAAACAAAATGGGGAAAGAAATTATTTACTTCTTTCAATATCACACATGGCTATAGTTCGACATTTAGTGTGGGTTCGTATTTAACGAATTTAAACTACATCAATACACCAGGTTATTTTAACGAAGACTTATATTTTGTACCGCAGGAAATGGACTCATTAAATGGAAATTATTACTCGTATTATCTCATTCCACAAGTTACCATTACGGAGCAATTATCGCCATTGTTAGGTATCGAAATCAGTTGGAAAAATAGCTTAATCACCAATTTTGAATTTAAAAAATCCAGAACATTGGGACTGAGTTTACTCGACTATAGGTTAGTTGAAACAAGAAGCACAGAATACGTTGCAGCATTAGGTTATAAATTGGCAAAATTCAAAATTCCTTTTAAAATCAGAGGTAAAAGAATTACACTCAATAATGACATTAACTTACGTGCCGACTTCTCCTATCGAGATGATAAAACTGTAAATTATCGCTTAGATCAAAATATTGCTGAACCAACACGTGGTCAAAAAACAATTTCATTGTCAACGACAATTGACTACATTGTCAACAACAAACTGAATGTTAGAATTTTCTATGACTTTAGAAGAACAACACCTGCTACATTAGCATCTTATCCAACAAAAACACATCGAGGTGGCATCACTTTCCGTTTTTCGTTGACGCCATAATATCAGACGAAATCAAAAAAAAGTTTTACCCTAGTTTGATAAACTATTCGGGCAAAATTGATTATTTTCGTAAAAAATATAACACATGAATATTCCAGCAGAATTAAAATACTCGAAAGAGCACGAATGGTTGAAAGTTGATGGCGATACGGCTACCATTGGCATTACCGCATTTGCACAAGGCGAACTTGGCGATATCATTTATGTAGATATTGATTGCGTTGGTGACAATGTTGAAAAAAATGCCATTTTTGGTACCGTAGAAGCAGTAAAAACAGTATCCGATTTATATATGCCCGTTAGCGGCGAAGTATTGGAATTTAATGAAGCATTAAAAGATAAACCAGATTTAGTAAACAGCAGTCCTTACGGCGATGGCTGGATGATAAAAATAAGAATAAGCAATCCAGCGGAAATTGATGAGCTTTTAGATGCTGCTGGCTATCAAGCGTTAGTAGGCTAAAAGCAATAATTTTTCTGAACTAATCCAAGATTTGTTTAATCATCAACTCAAATTCTATAAAATAATTCCTGCCCTGCTTTGGTCAGGAATTATTTTTTTGCTCTGTTTTTTGCCTGGCAATAAATTGCCAAAAGAAGACTGGCTCGATAAAATTTTTTTCGATAAAATAGTTCACGCCTGCTTGTATTTCGTGCTATTTTTTCTGATTATAAGAATTTTCAATTCAAAAACGATTGGTACATTTTTGACGGCAGCATTGCTTTGCATCATACAGGGTGTCTTAATAGAATTTATACAAGGCTCTTCTTTAATTCAGCACAGAAGTTTTGATATTTGGGATATTATCGCAAATGTCTTTGGCGTCTGTTGTGCAATTTTTGTGCAAAGCAAAAAACATAAGACTATTTAACTTCCTTTTTAGCACTATTTTTGATATGTTTAGTACGTGAAAAAAACATTACTCCTTATTTCACTTTTTATTTCCATTTTGTCATTTGCGCAAGATGGCAACTATGATGAATTTTTAGCACGACAGTTTTTACAAAATGGCGAATATGAAAAAGCTGCCGCCTATTATAAAGATTTATATGAGGCAAATCCATCTACCTATTACAACGATTACCTCTCTTTATTAATACAATTAACAGACTACGAAAAAGCAGAGAAAGTCATTAAAGCACAATACAAACAAGCTGAAAATAATCCAATATATTTAATGGATTTGGCTGATGTTTATCTTAAACAAAACAAAGAAGATGAGGCACAGAAGCAGTTTAACAAAGTGATAAAAGAACTAAAAGCTGATAAATACAACATCAAACAAATTGCTCAAAAATTTATTAAGTTAAAACAAATAGAACTAGCTCAAAAAACATACCTCAAAGCAAAAGAATTGTTTAAAGACAACAACGCATTTAATCTAGAAATTGCCAGCTTATTATTTCTAAAGAATGATATCGATGGTATGATACAAGCTTACTTAAATGAAGCCGCCTTGCAGCCCGATAATCTTAGCCTCATTGAGACTGGTTTGCAAAAAATATTTACAGAGGAAAAAAATAAAGATTTACTCGAAAAAGAATTATTAAAACGAACACAAACGCATAAACGAGCGCTCGTTTATCTCGACTTATTAATATGGTTATACATGCAACGCAATGATTTTGATGCAGCCGTTTTACAAGCTAAGTCATTAGATCTTTTGCGCAATGAAGATGGTGGAAATGTGTTACGCATCGCTCGAACAGCTGCTATACAACAAGATTTTGACGCGGCTATAAAAGGCTATCAATATGTCATTAATAAAGGACCATCATTTGAATGGTATGTAACGGCAAATCTTGAATTGATAAATGTGCAGCGCGATAAAATAGTGAATTCGCCAAATTATACAATAGCGCAATTATTGTCGTTAAAAAAAACATACCAAGATTTTATTCTGAACTTTAAAAATGAATATACTACTACAAATGCAATTATCGAATTAGCACAATTAGAAGCCTTATATATTCACGAAATTGATACAGCTATTCAATTGCTCTTGCCTATCGTCGAGAACAATTACATTGCTAAAAATTTATTAGCAAAAGCAAAACTCAATTTAGGCGATTATTATATCATCGACAATCAAGCTTGGGAAAGTTTGTTATTGTACACACAAGTAGAAAAATCAGAAAAAGGAAATCCATTAGGCGAAGAAGCAAAATATAAAAATGCGAAACTCTCCTATTATAAAGGAGATTTTGAGTGGGCACAAACACAATTGAAAATAATAAAAGCCAATACATCAGAGTTTATTTCTAACGATGCCATTGATTTGTCTGTATTTATTTTAGATAATCTCAACACAGATGACACCGATTTTGCCTTGCTACTTTTTGCCAAGGCCGACTTATTGCGTTTTCAAAATAAATTAAATGCAGCAGAAGACACGCTCAATAAAATTATAGCCTTTTATCCAAGCACAGCGTTGATTGATGATATTCTATACTTGAAATATAAAATTGAAAAAGATAGACAGCATTACGAAAAAGCAGCAGCCTATTTAGAAGAAATAGTTACACAACACAGCGATGATTTATTGGCAGATAATGCCTTGTTTTATTTAGGTGATTTGTATCAAAAATATCTGAAAGACGAAGAAAAAGCGAAAACCTACTACGAGAAAATAATCTTGGATTTTAAAGACAGCACTTTCACCATTGAGGCACGCAAACGATATCGTAAATTGCGTGGCGATATTTAATTAAGCACTTAAGAAACTCAAGTAGCAAAAGAATTTTTAAAGAAAATAATTTAATATCTAAAAAGAAACTAAGTTTTCTTCTGTGTAATTTCTAATATTCTTGCATTGATATCATTTACCTTTATTTCTTCTTTACCTTATGTGCTTATTATTATTTTTTTGTGTTTAAAATTGGGTGAAAAATCGGAACTATTTTAGTGCTATCTTTGTTATGTTAAAAAATACAGAAAAAAATGGCTGGAATTTATTTGATTTCAATTTTAATTATGGGTGTGAGTTGGTATGTCAGCTCCACATTACAACGTAGGTTTAAGCAGTACTCACAAATGCCAATTCGTATGTCTGGAAAAGAAGTAGCCGAGAAAATGTTGCGCGACAATGGCATTTTCGACGTGAAAGTGATATCAGTACCAGGCGCTTTGACCGACCACTACAATCCTTTAGACAAAACCGTGAACCTGAGTGATTGGGTGTATGCACAATCCAATGTGGCAGCTGCCGCAGTGGCAGCACACGAATGCGGACACGCAGTGCAGCACAATACGGCCTACTCTTGGTTAACTATGCGCTCTAAATTAGTACCAGTCGTGCAAGTAAGCTCTAAATATGTACAATGGGTAATCTTGGGAGGCTTAGGCGTCTTAATGTTTACAAAATCACCATGGATATTGCTTATCGGTATCATCTTGTTTGCAATGACTACATTGTTTAGCTTCGTTACTTTACCTGTAGAATTCGACGCATCGGCACGAGCTTTAAAATGGTTAGACAGCACACAAATCTTGGTTGGCGAAGAACATGACAAAGCAAAAAATGCTTTAAAATGGGCAGCCTCCACGTATGTTGTAGCCGCATTAGGTTCATTGGTTACTTTATTATACTACATTTCCATCTTCTTGGGTGCACGAAGCAGAGAAGATTAAAAAAATTATTCTTTATAAATAAAAAAAATTGAAGGCAAGCTGTATGGTTTGCCTTTATCTTTTTGATCTTTTTTGACAGTACAAACTAAGCGTGATAAAAAATCTTTGTCCATACAAAAGCTCATTTTCAATGAGTTGTGTTAAATGAATATAAAATATTTTGTCTATTTCTTGGTTTATCAACTCCAAAAAAGTATCTTTGCACTCCAATTTTAAAGAAAACAAGAAAAATTTCTACAAAGTGAATACATTATCTTACAAAACCAAAACCGTTACGCCAAAAGATACTGTGCGTAAATGGTATTTAGTAGATGCTGAAAATCAAACACTTGGACGCATCTCTTCTGAAATCGCGAAGATTTTACAAGGCAAAAACAAACCTTCTTACACACCAAACATTGACACGGGTGACCACGTAGTGATCATCAATGCAGAGAAAGTGGTATTGACAGGTAAAAAATTAACAGACAAAGTGTATATCCGTCACACAGGCTATCCTGGTGGTCAACGTTTTATGACGCCAAAAGAAGCATTTGCTAAAAAACCTGAGTTCGTATTAGAAAATGCGATTAGCCACATGTTGCCACGCACACGCTTAGGCAGAGCAATGTTCAAAAAATTACACGTATTTGCAGGTGCAGAACATACGCATACTGCTCAAAAACCAGAAGTATTAAAATTTAATAAGATATAATAATGGCAAAGGAAACAATCAATGGATTAGGTCGTCGTAAAACAGCGGTAGCACGTGTTTACTTAAAAAGCGGCAAAGGTGTGATTACTGTAAATGGTAAAGACATCAAAGAATATATCAGTTTAAAACAATTAGTGGACAGAGCATTGCAACCTTTAAATGTTTTAGATGCAGTTGCAAAATTTGACATCAGCGTAAACGTAAAAGGTGGTGGTATCAAAGGACAAGCAGAAGCAATCTCTTTAGGCATTGCACGTGCCTTAGTGAAAAACGACGAAACTGTGAAGCCTGCATTGAAAGCAGAAAACTTGATGACTCGTGATTCACGTATGGTAGAGCGCAAGAAATTTGGTAAGAAAAAAGCACGTAAGAGCTTCCAATTCAGTAAACGTTAATCTTCAAAAATTTATAATAAAAACATGGCAATTTCTAAATTATCTCAGCAAGAAATGTTGGATGCCGGAGTTCACTTCGGTCATTTAAAGAAAAAATGGAATCCAAAAATGTTACCATATATCTTTATGGAGCGTAAAGGCATTCACATCATAGACTTGAATAAAACGCAAGAAAAATTAGAAGAAGCTGCAGCTGCACTTCGTTCTATTTCTAAATCTGGTAGAAAAATATTGTTCGTAGCAACAAAAAAACAAGCGAAAGAAATCGTTGCAGAAGCTGCAAAACAAGTAAACATGCCTTATGTTACTGAGCGTTGGTTAGGTGGTATGTTGACTAACTTTGTTACCATCAGAAAATCTATAAAGAAAAAACAAAACATCGAAAAAATGTTAGGTGATGGTGCTTTAAACAACATCACTAAAAAAGAAAGATTGATGTTAGGTCGTCAACAACAAAAATTAGACAAAGTATTAGGTGGTATTGAAAACTTACCACGTATTCCTGCTGCTTTATTTTTGGTGGACATTACACACGAGCATATTGCATTAGCAGAAGCAAAAAATTTAGGTATTAAAACTATTGGTATCGTTGATACGAATAGCGATCCTACGAAAGTTGACTTTGCTATTCCTGCAAATGACGATGCTACAAAATCTATCCAATTAATTACGAACTATATAATTGAAGCTATTAAAGAAGGTTTAGCAGAGCGTAAGAAAGATAAAGATGAAGCTGATTCTAAGACAGAAACTGACGCAAAAGCATCTGTAGAAACAGCTGAATAAAAGAAAGTAATAAGGAAAAAGTAATAGGTAATTAGAAAAATTTATTGCTTTTTCATTATCAAATTAACTCATCATCAAATTATCAAATTATCATGTCAACAGCAACTATAACAGCATCTGATGTAAATAAATTAAGACAAGAAACAGGTGCAGGCATCATGGACTGCAAAAAAGCTTTAGTGGAAACAAACGGCGATTTTGAAGCAGCCATCGATTATTTAAGAAAAAAAGG
>JADKZZ010000014.1 GCA_020848475.1 Chitinophagales bacterium
AGACTTTAGTTTAATTTATTGGTCAAAAATAGTGTTAATTTATATTAATTCACAAATTTAAACAACTTTTTTAGTAAATTATTACAAAATCGTTGATTTTGTGTAACTGATTGTTGATAACTAATTATAATGTGTTCTATATTAAGTATAAAAACAAGATCTTAAAAGAAATTACGATACATTATTTTCCTAAAAAAGTGAAACCTATACGCGCTTGTTGAAGTGCGATAAAATACAGACCTTTGTGAAAAAATTGCTATGCCGATAGATTTAAAAGAACTATCTACTGTTACCTTAATATTGTTTGCCATTATCGATATTTTAGGATCTGTGCCCGTCATCTTAGATATTAAATCTAAAGTAGGGCAAGTTGATGCCAAGTATGCAACAGGCGTCTCTGGTGGCATAATGATTGTTTTTTTATTTTTAGGCAAAGAATTGCTGAACCTCATAGGCATAGATGTGGCTTCGTTTTCTTTAGCTGGCTCAATTGTGATATTTTTGATAGGCTTAGAGATGACGTTAAATCGCGATATTTTTAAATCAGGAAACTCGACACCAAAAAGCACTTCCGTTGTGCCTATTGCTTTTCCTATGATTGCTGGTGCTGGTACGCTTACCACCTTATTATCACTTCGGTCTGAATATCATGTGCAAGTCATAATGATTGCAATTCTTATCAATCTTGCATTTATTTATATTGTGATTCGATTTATTCCAAAAATTGAACATCTACTTGGCGATACTGGCATAAATATTTCTAGAAAGATATTCGGTGTTATCTTATTATCGATTTCCATTAAACTGTTCTCAAAAAACTTAGCTATTTTGTTTCATTTCTAAGTAGCATTTACGGACAGAAACAGGCAGCTCTCGTAAGGTTTAAATGATTATAATGCTGCAGTAGCTTTTTTTATTGTTTCATTTAGCTTGTCACTTTCTATCAAACCATCGCGCATACGCACAATTCTATGTGCATACATGGCTATATCTTCTTCATGTGTAACCACGACGATTGTATTTCCATTGGCATGTATTTCTTCAAACAGGCGCATGATTTCGTATGAAGTTTTAGTATCTAAATTTCCGGTTGGCTCATCGGCAAGTATTAGCGATGGTCGATTTACTAATGCACGCGCAACGGCTACACGCTGACGCTGACCGCCTGACAATTCATTCGGTTTATGCTTCATTCTATCGCCTAAGCCTACTTGATGCAAGACTTCGATAGCACGTGCCTCTCGATCACTTTTATTCCAACCTGCATATATAAGTGGTAAAGCTACATTTTCTATGGTTGTCAAGCGCGGAATTAAATTAAATGTCTGGAAAATAAATCCAATTTGTTTATTGCGAACAGCTGCCAATTCATTATCTGTTGACTTGCTGACATCTATTCCATCTAGTAAATACTGACCTGCCGATGGTGTATCTAAGCAGCCTAATAAATTCATTAAAGTAGATTTTCCAGAACCTGAAGGCCCCATGAGTGCCACGTATTCATTAGTATTAATACTTAAATTAATGCCTTTTAGCGCATGAATCACTTCATCTCCAAGATGAAACGCTCTTTTAATATCTATTAAGTTGATGACTGCGTTTGACATAAATATAATGGAATTGCTTTGGCGTATTATTTTATAATAATCTGTATGATTAATATTTTGTTCCTTTTACAAATTTAGGCACTTTAATAAAATCTTCATTGTGTAAAGGTGCATTCATCAGTGCTTCTGCTTTGGTAATAGGATAGTTTACTTCATCAGCACGACTGGCATTTGGCTCCTCATTTATATAAATTAATGGCTCTACACCATCTGTGTTTAACTCATTTAACTTCTCCATAAAATTCAGAATTTTGGACAAGTCTTGTTTTATGGCTTCCTTGCTTTCTGCATCAAATTCTAACTTCGAAAGATTGGCTAATTTATCCACTAATGCATTATCTACTATCATAAATTTATTAGTATTGTATTTTTAAAAATTATTACGAAGATAAAGAAAAAAAGGTACAGCCATTTTAAATTGTCTGTACCTCTTTATAAAGTGTGTCTTATTTTTTATAATTAAGCATTCAATGCTTGATCAAAATCAGCCTTTATATCGTCGATATGTTCTATACCAACAGAAACGCGAATGGAACTTTTTGAAACTCCAGCGGCTATTTGTTCTTCGTCTGTCAACTGCTCATGCGTCGTCGATGCAGAGTGTATTGCCAATGTTTTCGCATCGCCGAGGTTGGCAACATGTGAAGTTAATTGCAATGAATTTATAAATTTTTTCGCAGCATCATAACCACCTTTTACTTCGAAAGTAAATAAAGAACCGAATCCGTTGGTAAGATATTTTTGTGCTAATTCATGATAAGGAGAATCTGGCAATCCTGTATAGGTAACACTTGCCACTTTTGGATGTTCTTTTAACCATTGAGCTAATGCCATTGCATTTTGCTGATGTCTTTCCATGCGTAGAGACAGCGTCTCAACACCTTGTAATAACAAAAATGAGTTAAATGGAGAAATGGCATTGCCAAAATCACGCAAGCCTTCCACTCGTGCACGTATAATATATGCAATATTGCCAAATGGACCTTTGTCACCAAACACATCCCAAAACACCATACCGTGGTAGCCTTCTGATGGTTCTGTAAATTGTGGAAATTTCCCATTTCCCCAATTATAATTGCCACCATCTACAATTACGCCACCAATACTAGTTCCATGTCCGCCAATCCATTTTGTCGCAGAAGCAACCACAACATGTGCACCATGTTTAAAAGGTTGGAACAAATAACCAGCAGCACCGAATGTATTATCAACTACAATAGGAATGTCATATTTGTCGGAAAGTGCTTTAAATGCTGCCCAATCAGGCACATTGCCTCTTGGATTTCAAATTGATTCAAGATAAATCGCTTTTGTCTTATCGTCGATTAATTTCTCAAATGATTCTGGATTGTCTCCCTCAGCAAAACGCGCATCGATGCCCAATCTTTTGAAAGCCACTTTAAATTGATTATAAGTACCTCCATATAAAAATGGCGTGGAAATAAAATTATCACCTGCTTGTAATATATTGTTTAATGCTAAAAACTGTGCTGACTGGCCAGAAGCTGTTGCCAATGCCGCAGCACCGCCTTCTAAAGCTGCAATACGCTTTTCAAAAACATCTGTTGTTGGATTCATGATACGCGTGTATATATTTCCAAATTCTTTCAAACCGAAAAGATTTGCTGCGTGTTCTGTGTCCTTAAATTGGTAGGAAGTAGTTTGATAAATTGGCACGGCTCTCGCGCCTGTTGTGGGGTCTGCTTCTTGTCCTGCATGTAATTGTAGGGTCTCAAATTTGTAATTACTCATAAAAAAATATTAATTAGTTATAAAAAAAGCCTTCTAAAAGAAGGCATATAGTTTGATAAAATGTATCTTTTTTTCCTGTAGTATTTGACAATCACTCAAAGAAAAAACATGATGCGTCTTTGTGTCAAATATAATGGAAACAATATTAATACACAAAAAATTAACTAAGCATTTTGTTTTTAAATGATAGAAATATTTTTAAAACAATCCGAACAATTCAGCATCAATTTTTTCTACTACTTTGCCAAAATCAGCATTCTTATCTGCGTAGTTTAAATCATCTACATTAATCACTAAAAGCGGTCCTTCTTTGTAATTTTCTATCCAGTTATCGTAGTACTGGTTGAGTTGTTTTAAATAATCCAATCTGATATTATCTTCATAGGCACGGCCTCTGCGTTCAATTTGTCCGACTAAAGTTCCTAGCGATGCTTTTAAATAAATAAGCAAATCAGGCGCATTTACCTTCTTGCTAATGGTTCTAAAAAAACTAATATAGTTTTCGAAATCACGCGTACTCATCAAACCCATTTCGTGTAGGTTCGGTGCAAAGATATGTGCGTCTTCGTAGATTGTTCTATCTTGAATAACTGTTTGTGTGCCTTCTTGAATTTCTACTAATTGACGTAAACGACTATTTAAGAAATAAATCTGTAAATTGAATGACCAACGTGGCATGTCTTGGTAAAAGTCATTTAGATATGGATTATTTTCTACATCTTCAAAACGCGCTTCCCAATTATAATGTTTTGCTAATTTTTCAGTCAATGTCGTTTTTCCGGAGCCAATATTTCCAGCAACAGCAATATGTTTTAATTGTTTTTTTTGTTTTGCCACGAGAACGCTTTATTAGTGTAAATTAAGGACAACTAAGCTATACATTTTTTTTCATTGATATAATAAGCTGTCGTAATTTTTTTCAAAAAAGTGGAAAAGTTTTATCTTTTAAGAAAGTAAAACTTTTAACAGAACAGTTGAATGATTGCTAGTGCATTTTTCAAAGTGATGTAAATAAATGTTTGAGCTTACTTCCAAATAGGCTTTAGACCCATAATTTCCTGTACGCCATCTAAGGTTGCACGTGCACTTACTCTTGCTTTCTCTGCACCGTCTTTGGCTATTTTATTAATTAATGTGTGGTCATTTTCAAGTGCAATTATTTTTTCTTTCAAAGGTGCACAGAAATTAATAATATCTTCTGCCAACTGTTTTTTTAAATATCCATACTGTATAGTGCAGTCGTTATACTTATCTTCAAAATAGGAAACAGTATCAGGTGTTGACACTAAATCTAACAAAGTAAACAAGTTTTGTATTTCTTCTGATTTTGTTTGATTGGCTTGTGTTGGGCCTGCATCAGTTTTTGCTCGCATTACCTTTTTACGAATGCTTTCTGCATCTTCTCTCAAAAAAATAGCATTGCCTTCTCCTTCACTTTTTCCCATTTTTCCAGTTCCGTCTAAGCCTGGCACTTTCACTAATTTACCGCTAGTGCTATATGCTTGTGGTTCTGGAAAGAAATCAACACCAAACAAATGATTGAATCGTACTGCAAAATTACGAGTCATCTCAAGATGCTGCTCTTGATCTTTGCCTACTGGCACTTTGTGTGCACGATGAATCAAAATATCTGCAGCCATTAAAACAGGATAGGTAAGCAAACCTGCGTTTATATTTTCTTGGTGTTTTTTTATTTTTTCCTTAAATGACGTACATTTTTCTAATTCACCTTTATAGGCTAACATATTTAGTAAAGCATATAATTCTGAAATTTCAGGAATGTCACTTTGCACAAAAATGGTGCTTTTTTCAGGGTCAAGGCCGCAAGCAATGTACTCTACCAAGGTGGCGCGCACTGACTTTTTTAATAATTCTGGATTTGGATGCGTCGTTA
>JADKZZ010000015.1 GCA_020848475.1 Chitinophagales bacterium
AATATCTTCGAATAATGCCACTATTGGAATACTTGCACCATTGCGCATCGCCAAAGGTTTTTTGCCGAATGTCGTTTCCATCGCCTTGTAGGCTGCTTGAAATTCGACCGAGTCAACAGGTGTTACATACGGCTCACCGCCATGATGTTCGGTAACGGTAACTTTCACTGTGTTGGGAGCAATTTTATGGAAATGCTCGGCAAATAATTGTGCAATTTTTTTAGATGATTGATTAGGAACTAATCGCATACTTATTTTTGCATTTGCTTTTGATGGCAATACTGTTTTAGCACCTTCACCTATATAGCCACCCCAAATTCCATTTACATCTAATGTAGGTCGAATACTCAATTGTTCTAATAAGGTATAGCCTTGTTCGCCAAATGACTTAGGCAAGCCAATGCTTTGTTCGAACTCACTCTCTGTTACTGGCACTGCATTAATTTGTTTTTTCTCTTCTTCGCTTAATTCTATTACATCGCCATAAAAACCTTCTACCGTAATGTGACCATTATCATCTTTCAAAGAACCTATTAATTTGCATAACACATTTAATGGATTATCCACGCCACCGCCGTAAATACCTGAGTGCAAATCGCGATTTGGGCCTACAACTTCAACTTCCATATAGCACAAGCCACGCAAACCATTAGTGATTGCTGGTGTTTCATTATTTATAATGCCTGTATCTGAAATAAGAATTACATCAGCACTTAGTTTTTCTTTATATGCTTTTAGAAAGTCGCCTAAATGCGCCGAGCCTACTTCTTCTTCTCCTTCAATAATCACTTTGATATTGCACGGTAAATCATTATTAGATAACATCATTTCTAATGCTTTGACATGCATATATACTTGACCTTTATCATCGCAGGCGCCACGAGCAAAGATGGCTCCTTGTGGATGCACAGCTGTTGTTTTTACGACGGGCTCAAATGGTGGAGAAGTCCATAATTCATAAGGATCGGCAGGTTGCACATCGTAATGGCCATATACTAAAACTGTCGGTTTATTTATATCGGTAATTTTATCGGCATATACCACTGGATAACCAGCTGTAGGTAGCAGTTGAGCGTTATCCATGCCGATTTTTTCAAATTTTGTTTTTAAATAATCTGCTGCTTTTATGACCTCATCTTTGAATTTTGGATCAGCAGAGACAGATGGAATTTTCAACCAGTCTATAAGTTCTTCTACGAAGCGTTCTTTATTCAGCGCTATACTTTCTTTGATATATTGCATATGATAGAATTAAAAATGAGTGCTAAAGATACGTGATTTGTTGTAATGCGTGAAGGATGGAAGCGGAAATACTTTTTTTGCGTGTAGGTATTTTGTAGCGTGGCAAAAAAAAGATTGTAGCGGACAGCCTGACCTCGCCTAAGCGAGGGCACGCCAAAATCTGTTAAAAAACATTATAATATTGTAAATAGTAGTATTAACCAATAATTGGTATTATTTTTGGAAGTTTATGATGATGAAAAAATTATATCTGTTTTTGCTGTTGAATTGCCTGCTGAGTGTTGTTGCATTTTCAAAAGATATCATTCAATTTTCTGGTTTTGTGCGCGATGCAGAAAGCAATGCTGTGATTCCGTTTTGTGCGGTGTATATTCAAAATGAAAATCGAGGAACAATTACTGGTTACGATGGATTTTTTACTTTTGCGGCAGGAAAAGGCGATACTATTTTGGTGAAATCATTAGGCTACAAGTCTTTTAAAATAGCGATTCCAAAAGACTTAGAGCTTACAAGTTTTGTGAAAGATGTGAGTTTGGAAAGAGAAACGTATGAGCTTAAAGGCGTGACAGTGAGGCCACTGCCAACACCTGAAAAATTGCGTTATGCGGTATTGAATTTAGACATTCCAGACAATTTGCGCGACTTGGCACAGCAAACCATAGAAAATTCGATATTAAATGATGAGATTTCGTCAAAAACGAATTTTGATGGTAAGGAAAATTTCAATCAATATGTGCAGTCGCAGGCAGGCTACTACTATAATAGATATGGCAATCAAAGACCTGGTATTTCATTGACGGATCCGTTTGCTTGGGCTCGTTTTATAAAAGATATTAAAAACAAGAAGAAGAAAAAATAGGATTTTCCTATTTTTTATATGCTTTAACACGATAATCGACATCGACCTCGCCGCGTGCTATTTTATTTAATTTAGGAATGAGTAATTTGCGCTTTAAGGGTTTTAATTTATCTGTAAACAAAATGCCTTCGATGTGATCATATTCATGTTGGATGACACGTGCGTTAATGCCATCGTAGGTTTCGATAATTTCGTTGAACTCTTCATCGAAATATTTTATTTTAACTTGTGCATTTCTGTACACATCTTCGCGAATACCTGGAATGCTTAAGCAGCCTTCTTCGTATTTCCACTCCTCGCCTGTTTCTTCTAAAATAGTTGCATTGATAAATGCTTTTTTGATGCCTGTATTGGGTGATGATTTGCGTTTTACATCGAGCTGCATGGTATCCACGACAAAAACACGAATAGAAACACCTACTTGTGGCGCTGCAATTCCGACACCAGATGCGACATACATTGTTTGGAACATATTTTTTATCATATCCTTTAGGTTAGGATAATCTGCAGCAATTTCATCTGCTTTTCTTTTCAAAACTGGGTCGCCGTATAATGTTACTGGAAGTAGCATGTTTATTGATTAATTAAAAGATAATCTGAATGAATAAGTTGTGCAAAGTTAGTAAAATATTACAAGCTATTGTTGTTCGAGATAATTTTGCAAGATGATAGTTGCGGAAATTTCGTCGATTAAAGCTTTATTTTGTCGGTCTTTCTTTTTCAAGCCGCTGTCTATCATCGATTGAAATGCCATTTTAGAAGTAAATCTTTCATCGATTTCAACTATTTGTATGTCTGGAAACTGTTGCGATATTTTTTTAATAAACGATTGTATTTGTGGCACCAGCAATGCATACTCATTATTTAATTTTTTGGGAATTCCGATAACGATTGTATCAATTTTTTCTTTAGGAATGATTTGTCCGATATAATGAAGCGCGTTTTTTGTGTCTTGTGTGGAAAGTCCAAAAGCAAATATTTTGCTTTCATCTGAAATAGCAAATCCTGTGCGTTTGGCACCATAATCTATGGCTAAAATTTTCGACATTATTGATTATAAAAATAAAGTGGCTCTTAAATGTATGATTAAATATGCATAATTATTTCGGTAATAACGCATAGAGAAAAAAGAATACTAGCAATACCATTCGTTGTAAAAAAAGCAAGGTCTATTTTTTCTAAACCATATTGCAACACTAAAAAATGCTGATAAAACAACAAAGCAATAAACACGGCAAATCCCAGCCAATAAGTAAATACAAAATTGCCATAAATTCCTGCGCCAAACAAACATAAAATACTAGCAACATGTAATAAACGTGCGATCCACTTAGCCTTATCTTGACCAAAATAGGATGGAATTGAATACAATTTATTTTCTTTGTCAAATTGTTCGTCTTGCAAAGCATAAATGATGTCAAAACCGGCTACCCAAAATAGTACTGCGAACGAGAAAAACAATGGCAAAATTTCGAACTTGCCTGTAACAGCCAAAAATGCGCCTATTGGTGCTAAGCCCAATCCAACACCTAGAATTAAATGACATAAAAAGGTAAATCTTTTGGTGAGTGAATAGCCTAATATGACAGACAATGCAATTGGCGATAAATAAAAGCAAAGTGTATTAATACAATAAGTAGCTACAACAAATAGTATGCAATTGATAACAATAAAAATCATTGCATTTTTAGAGGTGATGATGCCTGCCGGAATTTCACGAATAGCGGTTCTCGGATTTTTTTCATCGTATTTTCTATCGATGTAACGATTAAATGCCATTGCCGCATTACGAGCAGTAACCATGCAAATTAACACAAATACTAATTTATAAATAATGAAAAAAGGCAATGGATATTTTGTGTATGTATTTAATAAAAATGCTGGCTGGAACGCATCAAAAGGATTGGCTAATTTATATAAAGCAAAAAAATAATAGATGCCTAATGTAAAACCAATCATTGCAAATGGTAATGCAAAGACTGTGTGTGAAAACTTAACTAAAGAAAGATAGTTTTTCATGGATTTATTATTTAAACCAAGATTTTTTCGATTTCGATTCTTTTACTTTCACGCTAAAGGCAACAGTAGTTATGGGTGGATTTGTATTTGCCTCTATCATAATACTTTTTGTGTTAGCACCAGGTTTGTTTTTCGAATCAAATTCTACAGACAATTTACCTTTTTTACCTGGCATTACTGGCTCTTTGTCATATTTCGGCACTGTGCAGCCACAACTACCATAAGCTTGATTAATCACTAATGGTAATTTTCCTGTGTTGGTAAATTCAATTACTCTCGTGATTTTATCGCCTTCATTACACGTCCCGAAATCATACACTTCTTTTTCAAACTTAATAGAGGTCACTGTTTTCAGTCTATCTTCCTCAGTTTGTGCTGTTGTTTTAGCCATTGAATCTGCTTTTCTCAAAACAGGATTATTAGCCAAAATAGAATCATGTTTGAAAGTCTCTACAATTATTTCATTTTTGTCGTCTTTAAATTTACATTGTACAAAAACAAAGGAAGCAAAGGCAATAAAAACTAAAAACAAAAAGCATTTTTTCATGTCAAAAAGTTTCATGCGAAGATACTAAAATAGCATCAGCGTTTAGTATGTGATAGGTATTTTTCAAAATTATCTTTCGTTAACGTATTCAAGGTATTTGCCTTCAAAAGGCCACCTTTTCTTGCTGCAAACACACCATAACGAATATCGTGCACACCGCGTAAGTTGTGTGCATCTGGATTAATACATATAGGTACATTTTTTTCTTGACAATATGCAATCCACTTATAGTCAATATCCAAACGATATGGATTGGCATTCAGCTCAATACTCACTTTGTTTGCAGCACATGCGTCGATAATTTTTTGATGGTCTATTGGATAGCCGTTTCGCGACAATAATAATCTGCCAGTAAGATGTCCTAAGATGGTCGTATATGGATTTTCAATTGCTTTAATCAATCGCAGCATGGCACGTTCTTCGTTCATTTTTAACTGGGAATGAACAGAAGCTATTATCAAATCAAAAGTTGATAATATATCGTCATCATAATCTAAATTTCCGTCGTATAATATATCTGATTCTATGCTTTTAAATATTTTAAAAGGAGCAAGCTGCTCGTTTAATTTATCTATTTCACGATGTTGCTGAAAGATGCGTTCCTCCTGCATGCCATTTGCATAAAATGCGCTTTTGCTATGGTCAGAAATCACTACATACTCAAAGCCTTGTTCTTTGCAATAGCTTGCCATTTCTGCTAAAGAGTTTGCACCATCACTAAATTTAGTATGTGTATGAACAATGCCTTTGATATCTTGGAGTTCGACGAGATGATGTAAATTATTTTCTTCTATTAATTTCCATTCATACTTATTATCGCGTAGTTCTGGCGCGATGAATGGAAAACCAGCTTCTTCATAAATTTCTTTTTCAGAAGTAAAAGATTTATTGGTATCTGTTTTGAATGATAAAAATCCTGCATGTTCTTTATCGCTCGACAATTGCAATAAATTCCAATAAAAATGCTTGGCATCGCAGAAATAAAAATGCACTGGATACTGTTTGTATTTTTCAACTAAAGCTTCTTGTATTTCATTTTGCGTGGTGGCAATAATAAATTCTACACGTTCAACAATGATTGATTTTCTTCTATAATCACCACAAGTTGATACTAATATTTCAAGATAAGCATTTTGAATTTCTGCTAAAATCTCATTGGCTAACTCTTCGAGATTTGCCCATAAAAATTTGTGAGCATTTTGTTGTAAAAATTGGATTTGTTGTAAAATATTTTCTTGTGTTTTAGTGCCAAATCCTTTTAATTCTACCAATCTATTTTCTTGACAAGCATATTCTAGTTCGCCTATACTTTCAATCTCAAGTTCTTTCCAAAGTTGTGCTATTTTCTTTGGACCAATTCCTTTTAACTGAAGCATTTCGACGACGCCAATTGGTGTTTTTGCTAAATAATTTTCTAATAAATCAAGCTTTCCTGTTTGTGTTAGTTGAAGAATTTTTGCAGCTATTGCTTTTCCTATGCCTTCTACATTTTCTAGCTCATCTAAAGTCAATGTTGACAATGCTTCATTTCTTTTATTTAATGTACGTCCTGCAAAAGCATAGCTTTTAATTTTAAATGCATTTTCATTGTGCAATTCCATTAAATCAGCGAGTAAAGAAAAATGCTTTGCTATCTCATTATTTGTCATACATCAAAAATAAACAATGCCAAATTGAATTTAGAGAAAAAAAGCTTTTCCTTATCAACTTTTATGTAAATTAGATAAACATAAAAAAGGTATGATAAAGAAAGTATCAGGAATATTGATTGCTATAATTGTAGCGATTGGTATTTTTTTTCTAAACAAGCCAATGGGTGAGTTACCTGCTCTTGGGCAATTTTTTTCACCAACACATGGTTTTTGGCAAAATGCTAGCACAGATAATAATAAAACATCAAGTATCGTAATAAAATGTATAAACGGCGATGCTACTGTTGTTTATGATGAATACAACATACCGCATATTTTTGCCGACAACGAAGATGACTTAGTGTATGCGCAAGGTTATGTAGAAGCGAAAGATAGATTGTGGCAAATGGAATTTCAAACACATGCTGCTGCTGGAAGATTAACAGAAATATTAGGAAACAGAATCATCAGCGGTCATTCCGTTTTAGATGCTGATAGATTTTCAAGAAGGATAGGCATACTGCGCGCTGCACATAATTCTGTAAAAGAAATGGAAAAAGATCCGATAAGTAAAAAAATTATGGAAAGTTTTTCTGCTGGCGTCAATGCTTATATCAAACAATTAAAAAAAGCAGATTATCCAATAGAATATAAATTGCTTGGCTATCAACCAGAAGAATGGTCGCCATTAAAATGTGCTTTGCTCATGAAATACATGGCGAAAGATTTGACCTATTACGACACAGACATCGAAAATACAAATGCTTTACGAGCCTTTGGCGAAGAAGTTTATAAAAAAATGTATCCTGATTTTCCGCCTCCTGCACTTGATCCTATTATTCCTGTTAATACTAAATGGAATTTTACATCTGTCGATACTTTTTCTTCAAAAAATACAGCAACGACAAAGACTGCATTATTATATAGCAATCCGCAAAAAGCATTATATGCCAATAAATTTTATGGCAGTAATAATTGGTGTATAAATGGAAACAAAACAAAATCAGGAAAGCCGATATTGTGTGGCGACCCACATTTAGCACTGAACTTACCTTCAATTTGGTATGCCATTCAACTGCATTGTCCAACGATAAATGTTGAAGGTGTTACCATTCCTGGTGCGCCTGGAATTGTTATCGGCCACAACGATAGCATTGCATGGAGCGTTACCAATTCAGAGCGTGATGTCATCAATAATTTTGCTGTCGAATATAGCGCTGATAAAAAAAGTTATAAGTTAGGCAATGCGTTTGTGCCGTTTGAATATGACGTGCAAGTATTTAAAATAAAAGGAAGTAAAGATGTAGTTGATAGCATACGAATGACGAAAGTAGGCTCAATCGTGTATGATGAAAATTATGGCGAAACGAACGACAAGAAACATATTGCCACATATTGGCGTGCCGAAGAACCATCGAATGAGTTAATGACATTTTATTATTTAAATAAAGCAAAAAATCATCAAGATTATCTTGCAGCATTAGATTATTTTTCTTGTCCAGGTCAGAACTTTATTTATGCTGATGCGCAAAATAATATTGCTATAAAACAACAAGGTAATTTTATGCTACGCACACAATTTACAGATGGCATTTTTGTAACACCATTAGCAAACGTTGATATTACAAAACTAAAAGCGCGTATTCCGAATGCACAAAATCCGCACATCTTAAATCCTGAGCGTAATTTTTGTAGTAGTGCCAATCAAAATCCTGTGGACAATAATTATCCTTATTCAACAAGTGGTCACTACGAAAATTATAGAAATAGAGTAATCAATTCCGTATTGACTTCAACAGTACAATCATCATGGAAAGACATGGCAGCATTGCAAAGCAATAATTTAAGTCTATTGGCCAAAGAAACACTTCCAACGCTATTAGCTACTATTATCAGCAACAATAGTGAGACTTCAAATCAAATTTTGCGTGCCTTAAAATCTTGGAATTACGAAGCAAATATGAACCTTACTGCACCTAGTTATTTCTATAAACTCTGGAGCTATATCGAGGAAACAACGTATGATGAATTATTAAAAACAAAAAGCTCATTTAGATTACCAGAAAATTATACTACCGCTAATTTGATTTTGCACGAACCAGATTTTGTTTTATTTGACATAAAAAACACGGCAAACATTGAAAAAGCGCAAGATGTCGTGCAACTCGCCTTTCAAAAAACAGTGGCATTTTTTGAAGATTATACAAAAAACAAAGATAAAAATTTGCAATGGAGTCATTATAAAAATACGACTGTTACACACTTAGCACGTATTCCAGCATTTTCAGTAAGCGATATTCCGATAGGCGGTTATAACAATATTGTCAATGCAACATCAGAAGGAGCAGGACCATCATGGCGCATGATTGTTGATTTTGCACAAGGAAAACCAACATGCTATGGCATTTATCCTGGTGGTCAAAGTGGTAATATTGGTAGTATAAAATCAACAAATTATATTGACAAATGGAGTAAAGGTGAATACAATACCTTGCACTTTTTTGCCAACAAAGAAGAAGCTTTAAAAATTATAAATAAACAATAAAATCCAAACTATGTTTTTTGTAAAAGTTTTATTGATTAGTATTTTAAGTGCAGTATCTACTATGTTTCTGCCTTGGTACATACCTTTTGTTATTTGTTTTATAACAGGTTTTATTTTATCTAACAGACCTGGAAATAATTTCATCGCTGGCTTTATAGGTGTCGGATTATTTTGGCTGATTTATGCTTTATTTTTAGACATAAAAAACCAACACGTGCTGAGTGCAAAAGTGGCGCAATTATTCTCAGATTCGCTACAAACCAGCATTACTGGCGCTGTGCTCATCATGATTACTACATTTTTAGGTGCACTTTTAGGTGGATTATCTACAATGGCTGGTGCTATGATTGTTGATGACGGCAGCAGAAAACGATTGCGCAAAGCAGTAAAAAGCGGACGCTATACATTAAAAATGAAATAAGCATTTTCATTGCTTTTTATATATTGATTATGCTGATTTCCATTTAAGTTTAGATTAAAGTTTTATTACATCACAAATTTTATCTTTTTACTATGATGTTTGCTATTTTTGTTGTGTATATTTCGCAATAAAATATTAACATGTCAAAAATAATTAACCTTACGTCGATTCCGTCAGCAGCAACATTATATGCAGGCATCGCCACTACATTTATAAAAAAAGGAAAAGGCGATTTGCCAGATATCCATGTGCATTTGGATAAAGCAGTTATACAAGCTTCAGAAATGTCGAAATATAATAAAGTCTGTGGTTTTGACAATCAAAGAACAGTATCTTCGACCTACTTACATACATTTGTTTTTCCATTGCAAATGAAATTACTCAGCCAGCCTGAAGTTCCGTTTCCTTTAGCTGGATTAGTACATTTTGCAAATTCCATCAAGCAATACAGACCATTATATGTTGGCGAAGAATTTTCTGCAACCTGCAAATTAGGTAATTTAATTGCACACGAAAAAGGTCAAGCCTTTGAAATCATCAGTATTGTAGATGTAAATGGCACACGTATTTGGGAAGACACAAGCATCTATTTATACAAAGGAAAAGAAGGTATCGGCAGCGTTTTAGAATGGCATCAACCAGAACTTAGCGCAAACAGTATAAAATCAACTTGGAGTCTTCCAACAAATTTAGGGTTTGAATATGCTAAAGCATCTGGCGATTTCAATCCAATTCATTTACATTCTCTGTCGGCAAAATTATTTGGATTTCCAGGACATATCATTCACGGCATGTGGAATCTTGGCAAAATTGTTTCTGAATTTGAAAGTAGAGTTCCAGAAAATTATGAACTCACCGTATTGTTTAAACTGCCTATTTTCTTGCCTGCCAATGTTATATTCCGTCATGAAAAAACAAATCTTGGATTCGATTTTGATATCGTTGATAAAACACAAGAAAAACCACATTTAAAAGGATACATGAATAAGCTATAATATTAGCAGAAAAAATTAGATTCAATTCATGTCAACGCCAAAGAAAGATCCATATATAGCATTACGGTACAAAGAATTCAGAGCATACGTATTAGCCAGATTTTTGATAACGATTGCTGTCACTATGCAAGCAATTATTATTGGTTATGAAATTTATGAACTCACAAATTCTAAATTACTGCTCGGATTTATAGGTCTTGCCGAAGCTATACCAGCCATTGGAAATGCTTTGTATGGCGGCTACATTGCTGACAAATCTGACAAAAGAACCATGTTAGTCATGTTTGTTGGTATATATACCATTTTATGTGCTGCTTTGCTATTTTTCACACACACATCAATGATTGCTAGCATTGGCAAAGACAATGTCGTGATCATTATTTTCGTCATCATCTTTCTAACAGGCATTGCAAGAAGTTTTTCAGGTCCTGCATCATTTGGTTTAGCTGCTCAAATTGTGCCAAGAGATGTTTATCAAAGTGCCATTACTTGGAGTAGTTCTGCATGGCAATTAGGTGCAGTATTAGGACCCGGTATTGGTGGCTTGCTATTAGGTATTTTAGGAATTACACATACGCTTTCTATTATTGTAATCATTCTAAGCATTGCAGTATTGGCTATATTATATATAGAAAAAAAACCAGTTCAGTTTGTACCGCAAAACGAATCTGTAGTAGAAAGCGCGCTGCAAGGATTAAAGTTTGTATTTCATAATAAGGTTATCCTATCATGCATCACTTTGGATTTATTTGCAGTGCTATTTGGAGGTGCCATTGCCTTGTTGCCTGTGTATGCAAAGGACATCTTACATGTGGGTGCTGAAGGGCTCGGATTTTTAAGAGCAGCGCAAGCCATCGGCGCAATTATAATGCTGATGTATCTTGCTTATTTTCCTATAAAGAAAAATGCTGGCATTATTCTCTTATTAGCAGTATTCGGATTTGGTGTGTTCATTATCCTATTTGGCATTAGCAAAATATTTTGGTTTTCGATGTTTTGTCTGATGATGAGTGGTGCATTAGATGGCATCAGCGTTTCCATTCGCCATACTATTGTTCAGCTCTCCACACCAGATGAGATGCGTGGACGTGTATCGGCTGTAAACTCTATGTTTATTGGATCTTCCAATGAAATTGGAGAGTTTGAAAGCGGTGCCACAGCTACCGCAATGGGCACAGTGCCAGCAGTAATTTTTGGTGGTTGTATGACTTGCTTGGTGGTAATCGTAACTTATTTTATTTCACCTTCTATTAGAAAAATGGAATTAAATGATGCGACATAAAATCGTTTTCATGATAATGATATTTTATTTTTACCAACAATAATAAGATATCTTGTAAATCAGTATTTCAAAACTACATCAATATATCACGAAAAATAAATGTTGCACTATACTATTTTAACAGTATAATTTTTCATAGCTTGCATATTGAATTCCAGCTTTTAAGATGCAAAGTTTAATTAGTTATTTCTTTCTTCTAACTTTAAAATATTGGTCTAAATTATTTTATACCATACAAATCACTTGGCCTACAACGCCAATCAATTGGGACAATACAAAGTTGATTTTATTGCTCAATCATACGACATTATACGAGTTTATATTTCTTGGATTTTTGCCAAATCATTTTCTTAGAAAATTGTCAAAACGCATGGTAGCACCTGGTGCCGACAAAACATTAAACAGGCCATTAGTCGGCATATTTTTTAAATTATTTAGTCCTGGTATGATTTCCATAACAAGAAAAAGAGACGACAGTTGGGATAATTTTTTAGAATCTATTTATGAAGATTCTATCATTTTAATTGCACCGGAAGGGCGCATGAAACGCAAGAACGGATTAGATTTGTATGGAAATAAAATGACTGTAAAATCTGGTGTAGTCGATATATTAAATGGACTCGATAAAGGTGAAATGGTGATTGCATACAGTGGTGGATTGCACCATGTACAAGTGCCAGGAGAAGGATTGCCAAAATTATTCAAGACTGTAAAATTACATTTAGAGTCATTAGATATTCCAAGCTATAAGAAAATGTTTAACACAACAATTGGAAGTGAGCAATGGAAGCAAGAAGTTTTGGCAGATTTACAATGGCGACTCGAAAATAAAGTACCTGTGTAATTGCTTGCTTATTTTATGTATCTTTCTTAAAAGAAATACATGTGGTGGATTATCATCAGTCCTAATATTATTAAATATTTTACGCCAAAAAAAATAGCTGGTATTACCTTATTTCCTTTTATAATTATAGAAAAAAAAGATTTAAAATATGACAAGACATTTATCAATCACGAGTTAATACATATCTACCAGCAAATGGAATTGTTTGTAATACTATTTGTAATACTATATTATATTGAGTTTTTTATATTACTTTTAAAATACAAAAATGTAACACAAGCTTATCGAAATATTTCATTTGAGCGCGAAGCGTATGAAAATGAAACCAATTATAACTACTTAGAAACTAGGAAATGGTTTTCATTTATTAAATATTGGTAAATCGGCTTTTAATTGATGAATTAGAAATAACTTTGTAAAATAATTAGACAACAGCGTATGCAAGAAATCAATGTATTTGTGGTAGATGACCACCAAATTTTTTTAGACGGAATAGTTTCTTTATTAGATGATGAACCAAATATAAAAATTGTAGGCACAGCACATAATGGCAAACAAGCTATTGACAGAATAAAAACTCAAAAAGTAGATGTTGTATTGATGGATATAAACATGCCTGAAATGGACGGCATAGAGGCCACCAAACAATTAAAGAAAATCAATCCTAACATTAAAATTTTGATGCTGACCATGCACAGCGAACCTCGTTTTATAAAAGAGTGTTTAGAAATTGGTGCTAAAGGTTATGTGCTTAAAAATATTTCTAAAGATGATTTGCTAAAAGCAATTGACAGCGTGTACCAAGACAAATCATTTTTAGACCAAGAAGCGCAAGAAAAACTAATCAATTCTATTTCCAATAGCGATGAAGTTGATGACAGAAACTATGATGAGTTAGCGGCACAAATCACACAACGTGAGTTAGAGATTTTGCAATTAATTTCATTAGGTCTTACTTCTCAAGATATTGCAACAAAACTTTTTATCAGTAAAAATACGGTGGAAACACATCGTAAAAATATGCTGGCTAAATTAAACGTAAACAATACTGCTGCCTTGCTTAAAATCGCGTACAAGAAAGGATTAGTGTGATGCTTGTTCTTCTTCCCAAGCCATAAATCTTTCAATCTCTTTATTGAGTGTTTTGATGAGATAACTCAACACAAAGATATCGTCTAACTGTCCGATGATTGGAATAAAATCAGGAATGATATCCAGCGGATTTATAAAATATAATAAGGCGGCAACCACAGCAATGATTGATGCTGTAGAAATATTTTTATAATCGCCTTTTACCCAAGCACGCAACATACGTGTAAGCGCTATAATATTATCTTGTATTTTATAAAAAGATTCTGATGCTTCGCCAAGCTTTAAAAATACAGTATCAATCAATTTCGACACTAAGGTATCTGACGAAATAATTCGCTCCGCTTGTCTGTATAGATTATCTAATATCTTTTGCATAGTATAAATTTAATACTTTAACTCAATCTATTTTTATAATCAGCATAACTAAAAGAGCGAATTAACTCAAATTTGCCGTTCTCATTCATCACACCAATTGACGGTAAAGTAATACCATTAAATGTCGATGTTTTTACCATCGTATAATGTATCATATCGTCAAATACAATCCTATCTCCAATTTTAAGCTCATTTTCAAATTTCCAAGTGCCAATGAAATCGCCAGCCAAACAACTCATTCCACCTAAATTATATTCGAATGTACCATTTTCTACGGCACTCAAAACATTAGGTTTATAAGGCATTTCCAAGCAATCAGGCATGTGACAAGTAAAAGAAACATCTAGCATTGCTGTAGGAATATTTCCATTTGGAACGATATCTAAAACAGTGGACACCAATACACCAGTTTGCCAGCCAATAGCACTTCCAGGCTCAAGAATTATCTCCTGTAGATTAGGATATTTCGATTTAAAAACTTTTAAAATTTGTATCAAATGTTGTGGCTCATAATCTTTTCTAGTAATCAAATGGCCTCCACCAAAGTTTACCCATTTCGCTTGCTGAATTAATGGATGATACAATTTGATAAATGACTCCAGCACGCGCTCTAAAGTGTAAGATGTATTTTCACATAGCGCATGAAAATGCAATCCTTCGATTCCTGCTGGCAAAACATCTCCTATTAAATTTCTGGCGATGCCCAAACGTGAGTTAGGCGAAGCAGGATTATACAATTCAGTCGTAATCTCTGAATAGCCTGGATTTACTCGCAATCCATAAGAGATGTCAGGTATCATCTTATGTTTGTATGTATTGTATTGCGATAAGGAATTAAAAGTAATATGTGATGATATTTGTTGGATTTCATCAAATTCTTTTGGTATATAAACGGGACAATAAGTATGTGCTTTAACGTGCATTTTTTCATATACCAATTTTGCTTCATGTAGTGAACTAGCCGTTGCTCCATGAATATATTTTTTTACTGTTGGAAATACAGCGTGAAATGAAAATCCTTTCAATGCACAAATTATATGCACATCTGCTTCATCTTGAATGCTTTTTAGGAGCTGAAGATTTTTTATTAATTTATTTTCTTCCAGCACAAAAGACGGCGATGGTATATGGTCGTAAGTCATGATTATAATATTCAATTACAAATGTACTAATCTTTTATTTCTATATCGCAAAATTGGAATCTGATGGCATCAAATAAACCTTTGTCACTTAGTTTTAAATTAGGAATTACTAACAATGCCATAAAAGATAATGTCATAAATGGCGAATGTAATGTACAGCCAAGCGATTTTGATTTATTGACCAATGTCGTATATTTTTCTGCTACTGCTATGCAGCTCATATTACTCATTAATCCGGCAACCGGCAAAGGCAGAATATCACAATTCTCCTCATCGACAACTGCAAGACCACCTTGCGCTGCAATAATAGTGTTTACAGCTCTACAAATGCAATCATCATTTACACCAACAGCAATGATATTGTGAGAATCATGTGCAACAGACGAGGCTATAGCACCATTTTTCAAACCGAAATTTTTGACAAATGCTACAGCAATTGGTGCGTCATGGTAACGATTAACTACTACCATTTTTAAGATATCGTCATCAATATTTGCATGTGCATAACAGTCATTATCTACTACTATTTTGCCTATATATTCTTGTGTTATAAGTTGACCATCAATTGCTTCAATTACACGAACTTTTTCTTGTTTTACAGTCAAATTAAAATCTTCTTTTCGCTTTAATTTTACACCAAAATTATTGACTATTTTTTCTGGTTTTGTTTCGATAAAATCGTGTTTATTTCTTGCTATACAATGACCACCGATGTATGTTTCTTCTATGGAAAAATCTTCTAAATTATTAATGCGTATAAAATCAGCTTCATCACCAGCTCGTAACAATCCGACATTTAATTGATAATGTAAAACAGGATTTACACATGCTGCTTTCAATACATTAAACAATGAAACTCCTTTGTTTACTGCACGTTTCACCAAATCATTGATATGGCCAATTAATAAGTCATCAGGATGTTTATCATCACTACAAAACATCATATCATCTGGATATTCGTGCAATAAATCAATTAATGCATTAAAATTTTTGGCAGCACTTCCTTCCCGTATCAGCACTTTCATGCCATGTTCTAATTTGAATTTTGCTTCCTCAATTGTAAAACATTCATGGTCAGTAGTAATTCCAGCGCTAATATATTGCAATGCCTCGTGACCTGTCAATCCGGGCGCATGTCCATCAATTGGTTTATTGTGTTTTTGAGCAATTGTAATTTTATCCATCACCAATTTATCGCGATGTAGTACACCAGGATAATTCATCATTTCCGCCAGATATTTAATATCATCTAAAGACATTAATTCATCTATATCATCAGCATTTACTACTGCTCCGGCAGTTTCAAATGTCGTTGCAGGTACGCATGATGGCGCACCGAAATAAAATTTTAATGGCGATTTTTTGGCATTTTCCAACATATAATAAACACCTGCTTTACCGAGTACATTTGCAATTTCATGTGGATCTGAAACGGTGGCAACGGTTCCGTGTATGACTGCTATTTTTGCAAATTCTGTTGGTACCAACATCGAACTTTCAATATGTACGTGCGCATCAACAAAGCCAGGTAAAATATACGTCTCTACTGCTTCATTTATTTTTACAATCGATTTTATTTTTCCATTTTCAATAGAAATTTCAGCAGCAAAAATCTGCTGATTAAAAATATCTATATAGTTAGATTTTATTTGCATGCTTATACAAATTACGATTTTTTTGACCAATGATATAAATTCAATTTTATAAAATAAAAAAACTTCACAGAAAACTGTGAAGTTTCAATATTCTAGTTAATTAAATTGAACTAATACTCATGCGGTAAAACTGGATTTATTTCTTCGTGCCAAGGCAAACCATAGCCACCAATTTGCGACATGAATGGATCTGGATCCATTTCTTCTGTGTTGTACACACCTGGTTTCATCCAAATGCCTTCTAACATTAACTTAGCACCTAGCATGGCAGGCACGCCCGTAGTGTAGCTCACGCCTTGTGCTTTTGCATCATTATCAGCATCTTGATGTTTACAGTTATTCCAGATGAAATACGTTTTATCCTTACCATCTTTTATACCTTTAATTTGGCAACCAATTGAGGTTTCACCTGAATAATTTTCACCTAATGAACCTGGCTCTGGCAATAATGCTTTTAAAAACTCGATAGGAATAATTTCTCTACCTTGGAACATAATTGGTTTAATGGAAGTGATACCAATATTTTGCATCACTTCTAAATGCTTTAGATATTGAGCACCAAATGTCATCCAGAATCGCGCACTTTTTATTGTTGGGAAATTTTTCACTAATGATTCTAATTCTTCGTGATATAACAAATATGATTCTTTAGGACCGATATTTGGATAATCAATTGCTTTATGAATAGACATGGCTGGAATAATTTTCCATTCACCATCTTCCCAATACTTACCGTCTTGCGTTATTTCTCTGATATTAATTTCTGGGTTGAAATTAGTCGCAAAAGCTTGTCCGTGGTCGCCGGCATTACAGTCCACAATATCTAAATAATGAATTTCGTCGAAATGATGCTTTGCTGCGTGCGCTACGTATATTTGAGACTGACCAGGATCGAAACCACAACCTAACAAAGCCATTATTCCTTTTTCTTTAAAGCGCTCTTGGTAAGCCCATTGCCAGCTATACTCAAATTTTGCTTCATCTTTGGGCTCGTAATTTGCCGTATCTAAATAATGTACGCCCGTTTCTAAACAAGCATCCATAATGGTTAAATCTTGGTAAGGCAAGGCTATGTTCATCACTAAATCCGGCTTAAACTCTTTGATAAGTGCCACGATTTCTGGTACATTATCAGCATCTAATGCTGCTGTTTTTATGTTCATGTGCTTGATGTCAGCTGCAATTGCATCGCACTTAGACTTGGTGCGGCTTGCCAACATAATTTCACTAAAAACTTCAGGAACTGATGCGCATTTTCGAACAACTACATTTCCTACGCCTCCGGCTCCAATAATTAAAACTCTTTTACCCATTTTTACATTGGTTTATGTGTGATGATTGAATAATTAAAATAGTACAAATGTACAAAAAGCAAGAAAAGTTCCTGAGTTAAATTTTAATAATACTGCTGTAGATAAAATCAAAAAAGTTTTGTTTGCAATGATATTGCCTGCTCGTGTTCTAACAGCCATTGTTTTCGCCACAAGCCACCAGCATAACCAACTAGTTTGCCATTACTACCAATAACACGATGACAAGGCACAACAATCGCAAATGGATTTCTAGCGTTTGCAGCGGCGGCAGCTCGAATACATTTGGCATCACCTAATTTTTTGGCAAATTGTAAATACGAGCATGTAGTACTAAACGGAATTTGTTGAAGTTCTTGCCATACTTTATTTTGAAAAGCAGAACCATTAAATGCTAATGGCAATTCAAACTGATGAAGTTGGTGAGAAAAATAAGCTGTTAGTTGTAGTATGCAATCATGAATTAAATCATTAATTTGTTGCTTTTCAAAATCTGATTCTTCTACGAATTCTATCGAAAATATATGTGTCGCTGACGATTTGATTTCGAGTATGCCTATGGGCGATTTAAAATAAGCATTGTATATCATGTATTTTTAGATTTATTAATCGCACAATACAAATTTATCATCTCTCGGACTTATTAAATATTTTTCACACTTATCTTGTTTGCAATTTCAATCGCACGATTTTTCACTATCTCAACATCGCTTCCAAGCACATCATACGCTAATGCAACAGCCATTCTACGATAAGGGCGCATTATTGGTTTTCCAAAAATACGTACATCTGATTTTGTTTGTTTAATGGCATCTTCTACACCAAAATATCTTGGATTATTCCCATCACTCTCAGACAAAATAACAGCACTAGCACCTACTCTTTCCAAAGTAATTTCTGGAATAGGATAGCCTAATATGGCACGTGCATGCAATTCAAATTCAGAGAAATTTTGTGTGCCCGCCAAGGTTACCATGCCTGTGTCGTGTGGTCTTGGCGATAGCTCTGAAAAATAAACACCATTATTGGTTAGAAAAAATTCGACACCCCAAATACCTGCACCACTTAATGCTTGTGTAACCGCTGCTGCCATTCGTTCTGCTTCTAATAAGTCTTCAGGCTTCACATATGCAGGCTGCCAACTTTCTTGATAGTCACCACGTTCTTGTCTATGTCCGATTGGTGGACAAAACAAAGTATTTCCATTTTTTTGGGTGACTGTCAATAAGGTTATTTCTGCATAAAAATCAACAAATGATTCTATGATTACTTCTATCTGATCGCCGCGTTTTCCTGCTTGTGCATAGCTCCATGCCTTTTCGATATCTTCTTTTATTTTTATAACTGATTGCCCTTTACCAGAAGAACTCATTAAAGGTTTTACAACACATGGCATTCCGATTCTAATTGTTGCAGCTATCAACTCCTCTAAGCTAGTTGCATATTCATACTTTGCAGTTTTTATACCTAATTCTTTAGCTGCTAAATCACGAATTGCCTTACGGTTCATAGTAAAATTGGCTGCCTTTGCGCTTGGCACCACCGTAAAACCTTGTTTTTCATAATCGTAAAATCGCTCTGTACGAATCGCCTCAATTTCTGGAACAATTAAATCAGGTTGATGTTTTGCAACAATCTGGTCTAATGCTTCACCATCTAACATATTTATGACTTCACTTTCATCAGCGAGCTGTTGTGCTGGCGCATCATTATATGAATCGACAGCGATTACATATTGTCCTAATCTTTTTAATGCAATTGTCAATTCTTTTCCTAATTCTCCAGAACCAAGTAGCAATATTTTTTTCATGGGTTTATTGTTAATTCATTAAGTGAAATATCTTGCGTCACCTAAAATAATATTTTATCACACAAAAAGCTACATTCCATTATTTCATCACAAATAGATAATAAGCAAGACTATCATCATGTAAAATTAAGTTTGAATTCGTAGCAGAATGGATTACGAATACATAGTATTTTGTAGCTGAACTTTTGATAAGAAAATCAATGTAAGCATTGTTTTTTAAAATTAGTTTTTTACATTTATCAAACGAACGTTTGGTTAATTGGCGTAAATGTTGATTTTCCAAATAAATATTTTGACATAATTTACATCTCAGCTTTATAAAGGCTGATGATGACAAAATTATAAATTTATAAACTTAAAATAAATACAATGGCAGAAGCTTACATTTACGATTGCGTGCGTACGCCACGCGGAAAAGGCAAAAAAAACGGTGCATTACATGAAGTCACACCTACAGAATTATTAGCACAAATGCTAAAGGCATTACAGCAGCGTAATAATTTAGATACTACACTAGTAGAAGATGTTATCGTTGGATGTGTAACACCAATTGGTGACCAAGGTGGCAACATCGCTAAAACAGCAGTAATGATGGCAGATTATGCCACTACAGTTCCTGGATTTCAATTAAATCGTTTCTGCGCTTCTGGTTTAGAGGCAGTCAACTTAGCAGCCATGAAGGTGCGTTCAGGCTGGCAAGATTTAATCATTGCTGGCGGTGTTGAATCTATGTCAAGAGTGCCAATGGGTTACGATGGCGGCGCTTGGGTTTTAGATATGAGAGTTAACAATCATACCGATTTTGTACCACAAGGTATCAGTGCCGATTTAATTGCAACTATAGAAGGTTTTTCTAGAACAGATTGCGATAATTATGCATTGCGCTCTCAAAAATTGGCTGGCATTGCCAAAGCAGAAGGACGATTTAAAAAATCTATCGTTCCAATTGTTGACATCAATGGCTTGGCAATTTTAGAAGAAGATGAATATAACCGACCTGATACTACTTTAGAAGGTCTTTCATCATTAACGCCGTCTTTTCAAATGATGGGCGAAATGGGATTTGATAATACCGCATTATCAAAATATACAACGCTCGAAAAAATAAATCATATACATACGCCAGGCAATTCTTCTGGCATTGTAGATGGTGCCAGCTTGGTATTAATTGGCTCTAAAGAAATTGGTGAAAAATTAGGCTTGAAGCCACGCGCTATTATTCGTTCAGTCGCTGTTACTTCCACCGAGCCAACTATCATGCTGACAGGACCTGGACCAGCTTCAAAAATTGCCTTACAAAAAGCGGGTATGACTATTAATGATATTGATTTAGTAGAAATGAATGAAGCCTTTGCTTCTGCCGTGTTACGCTTGCAAAGAGACATTAATGTACCAGATGAAAAACTGAATGTAAATGGCGGTGCAATTGCATTAGGACATCCGCTTGGCGCAACAGGTGCAATGATATTAGGAACATTAGTAGATGAATTAGAACGTACTAATAAATCAACTGGCTTAGCAACGCTTTGCGTTGGTGGCGGAATGGGAATTGCAACAATTGTGGAATTGGTATAGTAGAATGAAATAATAAAACAATGTAACAATGTATACTTTTCAAAATTCATTATTACATTACTTAATTACTTAATTAATAAATTAGAACAATGTTTAAATACGAAAAAGACAACGATAACATCGTAACAGTAACGATGGATATGCAAGGCAGAAGTGCCAATGTAATTAACGAGGCATTCGGTAAACTATGGCTTGAAATGATAGACAGATTAGAGAAAGAAAAAAATGACATTGCTGGCGTAGTTTTGACATCAGCAAAATCTACTTTCTTCGCTGGTGCTGATATTGATAATCTATTCAAACAAAGCGATGCGAAATTAATATTTGAGATGTGTGAAGGCTTGAAGGCTCAACTTCGTCGCTTGGAAATCTTAGGAAAACCAGTAGTTGCAGCACTTAACGGCGCAGCACTTGGCGGTGGATTAGAAATTGCCTTAGCTTGCCATTATCGCATTGCGCTCAACAATCCGAAAGCACAATTTGGTTTACCAGAAGTTGGTTTGGGTTTGTTGCCTGGCGGTGGCGGAATTATTCGTCTTACAAGAATGGTAGGTTTGCAACCAGCATTACCATTATTGACAGAAGGCAAACGATTAAAAATAAAAGAAGCATTGAGCAATGGTATCATCAACGAGATTGCTGAAACGCCAGAAGATATGATGGCAAAATCGAAAGCCTGGATAAAAGCCAATCCAAAAGCCATTAATCCTTGGGACGATAAAGGCTTTAAATTTCCAGGTGGCGATGCCAAAAATCCAAAAGTAGCAGGTATGATTCCGATTGTACCAGCGATGACTAAAAAGAAAACACACGGCAATTATCCAGCAGTGGAAGCTATTATTAATACGGCAGTAGAAGGCTCTGTTGTTGATTTTGATACTGCTTGCCGAATCGAATCGCGTTATTTTACTTCATTGGCAGTTGGTCAGGTTTCTAAAAACATGATTTCGGCATTTTGGTATAACTTAAATGCTATTAATGCTGGTGGCTCTCGACCAAAAGGATTTGAAAAATATACGACTAAAAAAGTAGGTGTATTAGGTGCAGGTATGATGGGTGCAGGTATTACTTATGTTACAGCAATCTCAGGCATGGAAGTCGTATTGAAAGATGTGAGCATTGAAGCCGCTGAAAAAGGAAAAGCATACTCAGAAGGATTATTAAAAAAGCGTGTTTCTAAAGGCAGAATGACAAAAGAGAAAGCAGATGAAGTGCTTGCTAGGATTAAAACCACAGACAAGCCTGAATTTGATGGTTGCGATTTAATTATAGAAGCAGTATTTGAAGACCGAGCATTAAAAGCGAAAGTAACACAAGAGGCTGAAGCATCCATGTTAGCAGAAGGTACGTTTGCCTCAAATACTTCTACATTACCAATAACAGGATTGGCAACAGCATCTTCTCGCCCAAAACAATTTATCGGTTTGCATTTCTTTTCGCCTGTCGACAAAATGCCATTAGTTGAAATTATTTGTGGCGCAGCAACTGATGACGCAACTTTAGCCAAAGCTTTCGATTATGTGTTACAAATTAAAAAAACACCAATCGTTGTAAATGATTCTCGTGGATTTTACACATCACGAGTATTCTCTACTTATGTAATGGAAGGCATAGCCATGTTAGGCGAAGGACAACATCCACGTGCAATCGAAAATGCTGGATTGAAAGCAGGTATGCCGGTTGGTCCATTAGCATTAACAGATGAAGTAAGCATGAAATTAATGGATCATATACGCAGACAAACAGAACAAGATTTAATTGCAGAAGGAAAGCCAATTCCTACACATCCTGGATTTGCCGTTTGTGAAAAATTATTAAACGCAAACAGACCTGGCAAAGCTGCAGGTGCCGGATTTTATGAATATCCACAAGGAGGAACCAAATATTTGTGGCCTGAATTAATAAATATATTTCCTCAACAAAAAGCTTTAGAACAACAAGAAATGGTGGATAGAATTTTGATAGTGCAAGCATTAGATACTGTTCGTTGTTTAGAAGAAGGAGTTTTGCGAAGTGTAGCAGATGCTAATATCGGTTCTATATTTGGCTGGGGTTTTTCTCCTTTTAATGGTGGAACATTACAATACATCAACGGTCAAGGTCTGAAAAATGTAATTGAAAAAGCGAAGCAATTAGAAGCAAAATATGGCGAACGTTTTGCTGTGCCAAAATTACTGCAAGACAAAGCTGACAAAGGTGAGCTATTTATAGACTAATTATATCACAAGTATGCATAAAGACCGAGTAATTACTCGGTCTTTATTATTTTATGATTATTAAAAAATCATCTGTAAGAATGTTAATAACAATATACATGTTTCATTTTGCTATCTTGATTTTTACTCTATTTTTGCAGCCTTTCAATATAAAATATGCAAGAATTAATAGATTTAGTTTCTAAAGAAACCTTAATAGATAAAAAACAAGTAGTTGCCACCATTCAGTTATTGGATGAAGGTGCATCGATACCATTTATTGCACGATATCGAAAAGAAAAAACAGACAGCTTAGATGAAGTTGAAATTGGTTTGATTAAAAACAGTATCCAAAAATATAGAGACATTGAGAAGCGCAAAGAAGCTATTTTAAAATCAATTGAAGACCAAGGCAAGCTGTCTGATGATTTAAAAGAAAAAATTACATCTTGTTATGATGCGCTTATTTTAGAAGACATTTATTTACCATACAAGCCTAAAAGGAAAACGAAGGCAACAGTTGCTAAAGAAAAAGGCTTAGAACCATTGGCAACATTAATCTATAAACAACAAGAACGCAATGTTATTGCAAAGGCTGAAACTTTTATTACAGATGAAGTCAAAAGCGTAGAAGAAGCACTGCAAGGCGCTCGCGATATCATTGCTGAATGGATAAACGAAGATATGATTGTACGAAGTTTAGTACGTCAGCAATTTGAAAGACATGCCATTGTAAAAACAAAAATAGCATATGGAAAAGAAGAAGACAAAGAGGCACAAAAATTTAGAGATTATTTCGAATGGGAAGAGCCATTAAAACACTGTCCTTCACATCGTATGTTAGCCATGCGTCGTGGTGAAACGGAAGGCTTTCTTTACTTTCATATTGCGCCTGATGAAGAACAAATGTTAGACATTTTACAACATCGGATTGTCAAAGGAAATACAGCTGCAGCTGAGCAAGTAGCAATAGCTTTGAAAGATGCTTACAAACGTTTGATAAAATTTTCGATAGAATTAGAATTTAGAAATATTGCAAAAGAAAAAGCAGACAAAGAGGCGATTGATGTATTTGTAAAAAATCTTCGACAATTGTTGTTAGCACCAGTGTTAGGCCAAAAACCTATTCTTGCTTTAGATCCTGGATTTGCTACTGGTTGCAAATTAGTTTGTATAGATGATAAAGGTACACTCTTAGAAGACAGTGTGATTTATCCGCATCCGCCTTTAAATAAAAAGAGAGAAGCTGAAGATATAGTACGTGGCTTGCTATATAAATACAACATAAACACCATTGCCATAGGAAACGGCACTGCTGGTAGGGAAACGGAAGATTGGTTGAATAAGATATCATGGGAGCGAAAACCACAATTGTTTTCTGTTAATGAAAGTGGCGCTTCTATCTATTCAGCATCTGATGTCGCGCGGGAAGAATTTCCCGATAAAGACATTACAGTTCGTGGTGCAGTTTCTATAGGAAGAAGATTAATGGATCCATTAGCAGAGCTCGTAAAAATTGATCCAAAGTCAATTGGCGTAGGTCAATATCAGCATGATGTCAATCAATATTTACTAAAGCAATCACTCGATGAAACAGTAGTAAGCTGCGTAAGCCAAGTTGGTGTAAACATTAATACTGCAAGTAAACACCTGCTGATGTATGTTGCTGGTTTAGGTCAAAGTACGGCCGAAAATATTATACAACACAGAACGAATAATGGCATTTTTAAATCGAGAAAAGAACTGTTACAAGTAAGTAGATTAGGAGAAAAAATATTCGAACAAGCAGCAGGGTTTTTACGAATTGCTGATGCTC
>JADKZZ010000016.1 GCA_020848475.1 Chitinophagales bacterium
CTGCGGCCATCACGACGCTTGACAAAATTTGGATATCAAAATTTTGCTCTCATGTCCAAAAATAAATTTTTGGCCACTCGCAAACATTTTGATAACTTCGTCAAGCGCAACCGTTGTAGGAGATTTCGATGAGCAGATTAACATTATTCAGCATCACAACGCATATAAGAATAGCGTACATAATAGCAGAATAAATGAATCAGAAAGTGTTGGATGACAACACACATCGTTGGAAAATCTTGAACTTCGGTTGAATTATTTCTGACGACTTTCCAGTTCAGCAATGAACAAAATAGTCAAGGTAAGACGTAGCCAATTGTCACGACTACGAGAGAGCATAAGACTTCATCTGACAAAAACAAAATAAACTCTACTAATATGAAAACTTATTTTTCAAAACTACTGATGTTAGCAATACTTTTGCTTACAATCCACACAAATTCAGTTGCACAAAGTTATATTCCAAACTATCTACTTCAAACAAACGATTATATCACCCAAAATTTTGAAACTCAAGATTCCTCAGGTTGGTTTCTAATAAGACCGGGAGTTAATATTACTGATTTGAATTTTTTACAGAATAACAAACAACATTTTGGAATGGGTATAAATGATAATTTTTCTATTTTTAAAGTTACTACAGATGATTTTGAATTCATGAGACCTGAAGATAAAGTTACACATGAGAGGTATATACAAACTTACAATGGAATAAAAGTTGAGTTTGCTGAATTTTTTATACATCATAAAAATGGCAACTTAGTAAGCATTAATTGCAAAGTAGTCGAAGGGTTAAATACATCAACTACCCCTGTTCTTAACGAAAGTAATGCATTGACAATTGCTATAAATCACTTAGGAAACTCTATCATTTACTCTTGGCTAGATTCAAATTTAGAAAACGAAGCAAAAATCCTTACAGGAGATTCCTTGGCAACATATTATCCTACAGGAGAATTACTATTTGCAAAGACTGGTGAACAAAAAGACTATTCAAATAGCAATTTTATTCTCGCTTGGAAATTTCGTTTACAGAGTGAACAAGCGGGTATAGATAAAAATGTTTATATTAATGCTTCTAATGGTTCAGTGATTAAAACATCTGAAAATATACATAAAGACGGAATCGCAGATTTACTTTATTACGGACAGCGTACAATAGATACCAAACATAGAGGATGGCCATATTCAGATAATATCCTTCTAACAAATGATGGAGGTAGAAATATAGAAACCAAAGAACCTGGCAATGGAAATAGCTTTCATTTATGGAATGCATATGATGATGGTGATGATACTTGGCCTTGGTCTGACAGATTTGTAACTACTCCACATTATTGTGCAAGCCAATCCTGGGATTACTTTAAGCAGTCTTTTAACAGAGATGGTTGTAAAGGTAATGGAAGAAATATTCAAGTTTGGGCAAATATGACTGGATTTGGTAATGCAAACTATTCAAACATACCAGGTGCCGATAGACTAAAAATTGGTTTTTTGGGCAATCAATGTTTAGCTACTCTTGATATCTTAGGGCATGAATTTGCTCATGGAGTCACTGAATTTACAGCAGACTTGGAGTATGAAAGAGAATCAGGGGCTTTAAATGAATCGTTTTCAGACATTTTCGGCTTTATGATAGAGCGATTTGCACAAAATGGAGTTACAAATGACTGGAATATTGGAGAAGATGCAATTATTTTAAGAAGTATGTCATTTCCACCAGCACTTGGTCAGCCGTCAATATATCAAGATAATAACCTATGGGCAAATACAAACTGTGGTGTACCATCTGAACAAAACGACTGGTGTGGCGTCCATACCAATAGTGGTGTGCAAAACTATTGGTTTCATCTCTTGTCTGTAGGTTCTACAAATCCAACTTTTAACAACATTCAAGTTACAGGCATTGGTGAAGTTAACGCCTCTAGAATTGCATATTATAACCTGACTAATTTTTTAGGTTGCAATTCGGATTATAATGATTCAAGATGGGGTAGCATAAATTCGGCCTTTAATTTATTTGGTGGCCATTGTAATAACGAAATTACCCAAACACAAAATGCATGGGCGGCCGTAGGAATTGGTGATGTAAGATCTCCCTTAACACTTTCTGGCCCTTCTGTCATTTATCATATCAATGGAGTACCATTTGGTTCTATGCCTAAGCACTATACAGCAAGCGGAGGTAAAACTATTTTTCCATTTCAGTATTCATGGTTTAGTCCAGCACCATGGCAATTTTCCATTAGTGGCACAAATAGTGAAGTGTTCTCAATAACCAGTTTTAATGGAAATTTCAATACATCAAATATTCAAGTTACTGACCATTGTTCAAGCATTTCAAAAAATGTAACATTTGTAGATTTAGGATTTGCACATGAAGGACCAAATCAGACTAATTCATTAGCGAAAGTATTTCCTAATCCAGTAAGAGACGTTCTACATATTGAAACAAATTTTGACAATGTTAATGATGAAAATAATTGGGTATATAGTATTATAGATATGAATGGAATCTATAAGTATCAACAAATATTTAATAATGGGAATAACCCTTCAGAAATTAACGTAAGCAACTATGTAGCAGGTACCTATAATTTAATTATACAAAAAGGTGCTAATATTCAAATCCTTAGGTTTGCTAAAATGTAAAATCAAACTATTACTACTATGAGATACTTAATTGTAACTTTAGCAATCTTAATATATTCATTGGTTAACTTGAAAGATTCCTTTGCACAGAATAATCAAGTAAGTATTATAACACCAGGGGCATACTTTTTTAATTATGCAGGTTATAAATTCAATACACCCTATAAGCAACAAACGCTTAGAATGATACCTTCACTTTCATATATGTATATAAAGAATAAAAGAGGGTTTCAAATTACTGGAGTGTTGTATGACTATACCTATATAAGTCGTAAAAATATGATAAACTTAAAGGATAGCACGGTTATTAGTAGGAATGGATTTTGCCTTTCTTTAGACTACGTGTATAATCTAAAGCAGAATAATTTGGGAGATGTAAAATTACTTTTAGGTCTATCGAGTAAAGTTTCCTATTCAGATATACACAAATTTACTATTTCACATGGTACTTGGTCTGAAAGTATTTCAGACCAAGATGCAAGCCAAGTGGGTGGGTTAGCACTGAATGTTGGAGTTAATTGTAATATAAAAGTTTATAAGCGGTTTTTTATTACTTCTACATTAAGAAGTATTAATTTTTTACTAGGTGGTAAATATCAGAAAAATTCAATTTGGTTTGAAAATGGCATTGCTTATAGATTTGGTAAGAAATGATTTTTAATAATAAGACAGGCAGGTGCGAATTTTCATCTGTCTGTTCTTTTTATTAGATTATTTCAATTATTAATGACAAGCTAACAGCAAAACGAAACCTCCTACAACATGCGTTTTGCGTCAGTGGGGCTGATGTACTAGGCTGAACAATTGAACTTTCTAAAAACAATCTACCAACTTTAAACTGATGGACTTTCTATCCCCCACCGAACGCAAAGCGCAAAACCGATGGCCGCAATCCCACGCCTGTAAATCCCTTCGTTCGCCAGATGGGCGAACTCCCGGTCTTTACACAACGTGCGGCCATCGGTTGCGCTTGACC
>JADKZZ010000017.1 GCA_020848475.1 Chitinophagales bacterium
ACTTTTCAGTGGCTTAAAAATGAACTGACAAATAATCCAAGAAAAGGCAATAAGAACATTTGTTTTATCTCGCACCATCCAGCAACTGACAATATCTTGTTTATACTTTCAGGTTTTGTTTTTGATGCTAATGAATATATAAAAATGATGGACATGCTTACGCCTTTTAAACAACATTTAGGCTTGTGGATGGCTGGTCATATTCATATTGATTATAATTATCCTTTGGTCAATAATATTATGCCTGTTATTGGAATTGCTGCCAATAAAGATTTTGATTCGGCACATTTTAGAATTGTGAATGTATATGAAATTCCGACTGCAACAGCTATTCGTACGAATGTAAATTCCTCCAAATTACAAGTGTTTCCCAATCCAAGTAATGGACTTTTCCATGTTAGTGGTATTGCATTATCTAATACAGCTACTATTCAAATATTTGATGTATTAGGTCAGTCAGTGTATTCTAAAAATAGGAATGAAATGAATATGCAAGAAAATGAGTATTCAATTGATATTTCGAAGTTTCCAAAAGGCGTGTATTTGTTGCATGTAAATGATGGCGCTAGCGAATATTTCCAACAATTGATATTGCATTAATCATTTTGCCATCCAAACTTCCATGTCTTCTTGGTCGATTTCTGGCAAGATACATTTTTTTACTACGATACTATTTTCTAAATACATTACGATAGGCAAACTTACACCTGCTACTTTTATCCAATTTTCTGGCCCTAAAAATAAATTGTGTGGAATTGCCTTGGAATGTGTTTCGTCAAAAAAGGTAGGCAACTTTTTTTTATTGCCATTAAGTGCAAAATAGATTGGCAATGCAGGATTTCTTTTGTGAATAATCGCTAATTTTTGTGCTGCAACTCTACAATGCGAGCAGGTTAAACTTAAAAATGCAACAATATGTTTTCCCTGTCTTAGTTCAATGTTTGGGCGTTCTTTCTGTGTAGCACTATACATTAAATCTAAAGGCACTTTATAATTTACGCGTGCTGTGTCAATAGATGAACTGTATTGTATATTAATAGGATAAAGAAAAAATCCGATACAGAGTGATATCAGTAGTAACAAGGGTACAACAAACTTCAGGTGCTGATTTTTCCATATCGAAAAATCAGATAATAGATAGCATAATACACATGAAATGATTAAAACGATATTTTTTATTATACCTTCAAGAGGCGACATCTTAAAATATTCACCGAAGCAACCACAATTGCCCGTGTTGCCAACACTGATAATTTTATACAGTAAATAGAAACTAAAAACACTCAGTAATGCAATGGCAAATTTTATTGTAAATTTTCTAATTGCAATATTTAATACGAGTAGTATGCCTAAAAAGAACTCAAGGCTGATAAAAACACGTGCTAGATATGGCGCTGTTTTCCAATTTGCGATGCCGATATCTACGAACTGAAATTCGAACGGCTCCATCGGATATATTTTCGTAATCGACGAAATAATAAATAAAAATCCAACTGATGCACTTAATAAAAGTACGATTGCTTTTTTCATATAGCAAAGCTACAAAAACTGTGTTTCTGTGTTATAAAAATTTATGAAATAGAAGTATCACTTAATTTTACAGGTGACACTCGAATTGATTTTCTTTATATCACTTTCTCTTTGGTCACATACTTTTTTTGCATCTAGCATTTTTGTACTTGGATATGTTTCGACAACTTGTGTCGTAGTGCCATCGGTACACTCACATTTCCAGTCTTTTACACATGAAGTAGCAAAAATGCAAATGAGTGCTACTGCAATTAGAATTTTATTTTTCATAGTGTGCATTTTTATTAATATTACTAAAAAATTACTAAACAAGCAATATTCTGATGTATAATAATGTAATTTTTGGAAACCTAATTTTTTTGATACATTTGCATAATTAAATTTTTTAAAATGCCAGTAGTACAATTCAACCAAGTATCAGAAGAAGAAAAAGAACTTTTATATAATGCAACGGCATTAGTAACTTATCTGATTGGTGGTGCTGATAATAATTTTGATGAAAAAGAAAGAGCGCAGTCAGCACATTTGGTAAACATCAGAACGGAACAAGGCGACCCAATGTTATTTGATTACTATCTTGATTTGCAAGTTGATTTTGCTGAAAGAGTAGCAAAAGTAGAGGCAAAATATGGCGTTGATTCGGTAAATGATAGAACGGCTCTTTTAGTTGCTGAATTAGAAAAATTAAACGATATCTTACCGAAATTAGATGATATCTATGCTAGAGCTTATTTAAAAGCATTGCGCACTTTAGCAAAAGGCGTTGCTGAGGCATCTGGAGGCTTGTTAGGTTTCTTAGAAATTTCTTACGAAGAAGAGCACTTAATGGGCTTAACCATGATTACATTCGAATAGAAATGCCTATCGATCATCAAATAAATGGCAAACCAATTCCTGAATCTTTGCAAAAGATAGCAAAGATTACAAAGTTAATGGATAGTCAATTTCGAATTCCAGGAACAAAATTTACTTTTGGTATAGATCCAATCATCGGCTTGATTCCTGGTCTTGGCGATTTAATTGATTATGTAATTTCTGCTTATTTATTAATTGCCATGGTTCGTAATGGTGCTAGCGGTCGTGCCGTAGCAAAAATGATTATTAATATCACCATCGATGGTATTGTTGGACTTATTCCATTCTTTGGACATATATTTGATGTATTCTATAAAGCCAATCGTAGAAATTTGGTATTAGCAGTAGAGCATTTTGAAGAAGGAAAACATCAAGGAAGTGCATGGCCAATTGTGTTGCCTATTCTGTCTGTTTTATTGCTTGTTTTTATATTGTTTGCCGTCTTGACTTTTTATGTTGTAAAATATATGCTCATATTTCTATTTCCAACAGGCGGAATATAAAAAAAAGGTTCAGCAAAGCTGAACCTTTTTTTATCTTACTCATCATCGTCATCGTCGTCGTCAGATACATCATCATCATCATCATCGTCGTCATCGTCGTCGTCGTCATCATCGTCATCGGAGAATCCATATTCCAAATCATCTGCACTTTTAACTTTGCCTTTAGCTTTTCTTTTTGGAGAATCATCATCATCGCTTTTGTCAAAATCGTCAAAGTCGCCACCAGCACCAACAGAAATTTCTTTTTCACTAGAAGAAGCTACATTGTCGAATAATTCATCTTCATCGTAATCATCTACCATTTTTTGTAATTGTGTACTTACTTTCACCAAATAGGAATATTCTCCTAATTCAATAGGCACAGCAGATACAAGTTCTTTTTTAGCATTAGTGAATCTGATAATTCCTTTGTTGTAACCATGTGGATACTTTTCATACAACGCTTTTAACACTTCGTCAGGAACATTTTTGTAGTCAACAATCACCTTTTTAAATCCACCAGGAGGTGGCGTAGGTGCTATTTTTACAGCAGGTGCTTTTTCTTCTAATTTACTTTTTTTCGGTTCTTCTTTTTTAGTGCTTACTTGCTCAACAGTCTTTGTAGCAACTGCTACTTTTTTAGGTGCTTCTACTGGAGTCGTTACTTTTTTTACAAGCTTTGTCTCCTCATTTTTTTTAATGGGTTCTGCTTTCTTAGTTGTTGTTTTTGCAGATACAGTTTGTTTGGTCACAGCGTTGGAGGGTTTTGTGTTTTTAACAGGTGATTTAGATTTTACAGCAGGTGCAGGTGCAACTTTTTTCGGTGCCACCTTTGGTGCTGCTTTTTTAACATTAGATTTTTTTTCCTCTACTTTTTTCGGTGTTGCCTTTTTTGCAGGAGCTACAGGAGTTACTTTTTTAGCAACAGGTGTAGGCGCTGCTTTTTTGGCAGTTGGCTTCGCACTAATTTTAGCCTTAGAAACACTTTTAGTCTCTTTCGAAGCAAGCGTCTTCTTAGCAACAGGCTTTGCTGCCACTGACGTTTTCTTTGGTTCTGCTTTTTTAGTATTTTTTCCCACTGACAGTAAGTTGTTTATGAGTTTTAAAATCATTGGCTAAATGTAAAATGAATTTGACCAATTATGCAAATTATTTTGTAAAAAAAATAAAAAATATTTTTAAACTATCGTTTCTGTTTAAGGTCTAATAGAAAAAGAGACCATGAAAAAGCTACTTATTCTAATTGTAATAAGCCTTGCGATGTTACATTCACAAGCTCGCCCGAAAGTGTATGTGAAGGTGAATAAAAATGAACACCGTTACGTAAAAGTTTGTCCTACAGCTACAAATGTTGTAGTGGTAAAACCAGCATGTCCAAGTCCTAAGCATATTTGGATTGATGGCGATTGGATTTGGAATCCACAAATCAATCAGTATGTGTATGTACAAGGCAAATGGATAATTCCAATTTCTACAAAATCAATTTGGATTGCTGGCCATTGGAAAAATAGCAGATATGGCTGGCATTGGGTGCCAGGTTATTGGAAATAATACACTATCTTTTCAATATAATTCTTATGCTTTTTAGTAATTACAGCACTTAATGCTAAGTTCAAGTGATGAATGCATTACTTTACTTAGCTAATTCATAACATTCCTTTAATCTATCTCTTCTTACTTTTGGGTTGAGCAATAAATTTGTTAACTCAAAATAATAATCATGATAGAAACAGATATTTGTATAATAGGCGCTGGTCCTGTTGGTTTATTTACCGTATTTGAAGCTGGTTTATTAAAGTTAAGATGTCATTTGGTAGATTATTTGCCACAACCTGGTGGTCAGCTTTCTGAAATTTATCCTAAAAAACCTATCTACGATATTCCAGGATTTCCAACTGTTGATGCACAAGAGTTAGTAGATAATCTTTTAGAACAAGGAAAGCCATTCAATCCTACTTTCACTTTAGGTGAGCGCATTGAAACAATAAATAAATTAGAAGATGGTTCATTCGAATTGTTTACACACCTCGATACTAAAATACATGCAAAAGTTATATGTATTGCAGGTGGCTTAGGCGTTTTTGAACCACGTAAACCAGCTATCGAAAATTTAGCAGCTTACGAAAAAAATGGTGTCGAATACATGGTGTTAGATCCTGAGAAATTTAGAAATAAGAAAATTGTAATTGCTGGCGGTGGTGATAGCGCTTTAGACTGGACATTATTCTTAGCAGATGTTGCTGCGGAATTGACAATGGTACACCGTGGCGAAACATTTAGAGGCGCACCTGACAGCGTGGATAAAGTCAAGCAATTAGCTGCAGAAGGTAAAATTAATCTTGCACTCAGCTCAAATATTACACATTTACACGGAGATGGTAAATTAGAAAAAGTTACCATTACACACAACGATACTTCAACTAAAGAAGTAGAGGCTGATAATTATCTTGCATTATTTGGCTTAAGTCCAAAATTAGGGCCAATTGCTAATTGGGGCTTAAATATCGAAAAGAATGCAATCAATGTAGATACGCGCGATTATTCTACCAATATAAAAGGAATTTATGCTATTGGCGATATCAATAACTATGAAGGTAAATTAAAACTGATACTTTGTGGTTTCCACGAAGCTGCTATCATGTGTCATAGCGCTGCGGAGCTTATTTCAGGAAAAAAACCTACATTGAAATATACGACAGTTAATGGTGTAAATTCGTTTTAATAATTATTCAATTTTAATATGCATGTTGTTTGCTTGTAGCAAACGATTAAGTTATGGATGCAGTAACAATTCATATTCAACAAGCTGATTTTTCATTTCAAGCTTTAGAAATTCCATTAGGCGTAGATTTGTCATTGATGGAGATTCTAAAAGGAGAGGAGCATCCAATCGAAGCTATATGTGGCGGTATGGCGATTTGTGGCACGTGCAGAGTGGAAGTATTAAACAAAGATGAAATTATGGAAAGCGGCCCAAATGATGACGAATTGTGTATGCTCGAAACGCTTCCATGTTACACAGGCAATTGCAGACTGTCTTGCCAGATAAAAATTTCAGAAAAAATAGACGGCTTAAAAATTAGAATTCCTGTAGAAAATAGCTAATGGATACCTAATTTCCGATTTCTTACAAACATTCTAACTGTTTTTGGTTACTTTATTGTTTGTAAATTTTAGTTGTTAACAATAATGCAATTCTATTTAATTTCTATTGTAGATATTTGCTATAGTTTTGCGCTCGAAAAAATAGAGCCTGCAGCAAAAATTGACATTATGAAATATGCATGTAATATAATTCTACTTATCATATTAAGTAGTTTAAGTTTAAACGTTCTTGCACAACATCAAAAAGATACTACAAAACTAATTGATAAACTCAAAGATATTCCACAAGTAGTAGTAAGAAAATCAAATAAGGAATTTACAATTAAAGGTAATATTACAGACAAGCTGACCAAAGAACCTTTAATTGGCGTAAATATTTTTGTAGAGACAGATAAAGTGCGTGGTACCGTTACCGATTTTGATGGTAATTATGAACTAAAAGCCAACGAAGGCGATGTTATTGTATTTACCTATATGGGCTTGCGCGATGAAAGATATACAGTTACTCAGTCACAAACATACAATTTGATAATGGAAGAAGAAGGTAATGTGATGGACGAAGTTGTTATTTCCGTAGGTCGAAAAAAAGAAAAAGCTTTAGACGCACCTGCATCTATCGTTTCTGTTGATGCAACAGCAATAAAAAATAAAGCCGGTCTTGGTATTACTGTTCATATCAAAAATTCAGCTGGTGTGCAAATTACTAGCACAGGTATTCAAGGTGGACAGCCTTCAGTTCGTGGTTTTGCAGGTTATTTCAATAGCGATTTAATGTCATTAACAGATACAAGAGTGGCAAAACTACCTAATACAGGTTTGAATATGTATCAGATGATGACCACTACTGATGCTGATATCGAACGTATAGAAGTGTTAAAAGGTCCAGCCGCAGCTTTATATGGTCCAAACGCCAATCAAGGTGTAATACATATTATCACCAAATCGCCATTAAAATATCAAGAAACAAAATTTTGGACATCTATCGGCGCTCGCGTTAAAATCAAAGATACATTGCAAGATATCAATCGTGAAAATCCAAGATTTGATTACGATAAAATTGCAAAACGTATGATTTTCTCTTTAGGATTTATGGTTAGTGATACTATTCATTCTAAAAATCCAAATGTAAAAATGGGAATGAAAGTTTCCAGTCAATTCTTTACCGGCCACGACTGGCGTTATAGTGATGTAGGCGATCCTGCTTACGTAATTAGATTTAAAGCGGGACGAGATACTATTTATAATGAACGTCCAGATGAAACGACAGATCCAAGTGGAAAAGGTGTGGAAGTAGCTAACGAACGCGATGAGAAAATTTTGAATGGTCAAGTAGATGCACGATATGATATACAAATCAAAGAAGATTTTAATATTGTGTTAGCTGGTGGCGTCAATGTCAGTAATGGCATTATTCCGAGTCCAGTCGGTGCTATGCAAAATAAAAATTGGGCTTACTCTTGGGCACAAGTACGCTTCAACTGGAAAAATTTATTTGTGCAAGCTTACATGAATGGCAATAATTCGCATAAAACATATTTCGTTCCAGTTGGTGGTAGATATATTGACAAATCACACATGTATTCTGTACAGGCTCAATATTCTCATGATGTATTTAAAAAACGTATCAACTTAATTTATGGCTTCGATGCATTTTTTACACGACCAAATACTGGAGGTACTTTGAATGGAAAATATGAAGACAAAGATGCTATTGACGAATATGGTATTTATATGCAAGGCGATTATAGATTACACCCTCGTTTTAATATCATTGTTGCTACTCGTTTAGATTATAATACAGCCGTAAAAAAAGTATTATTTTCACCAAAAGTGGCAATAGTTTATAAACCAGGAACTGGACATAATTTGCGTTTTACATTTAATAGAGCATTTAAAAATCCAGCATCAGCAGCGTTTTATGTCGATGCAAAACAAGGCGAAATTTCAGGTGGTATTCAAGTTCGAAATGTGGGCACGCCACGTTCCGGATTTAATTATAGCTTCAATGCTAATCCAAATTTTGATGGTGCAATGTTGCCACAGTTTTTATCGCCATTTGGCACATCAGGAGAATTTCATGACGTAGGCGATAAATCGTTTAATACGACAGGTTGGGACGGCATTTTATCTGCTATTCGTGGTCAGTTTGGCGGTCAGGCTGGCATCGATGATAATTCACCAATATTGCCTATTATCAATTTAGTAGTTAATTCTATTATTCCTCAAACTATTCCAGGTGATATTAATCATGTGGTAAAAAATCTGAATACCGCAAAACAAGTTTTTGAATCTAATAATGATAGATGGAAAAAAACAGAAGACATTAAACCTTTAAAACCTACCACTACCTATACGTACGAATTAGGCTACAAAGGTGTAATTGGTAAAATGTTTGGTATGCAAATCGATGTATATAGAACAGATTATAAAGACTACTTAGCACCAGTAACTTTGCTTACACCAGCAGTTATGTTCGACGATGAACAGTTAATGGATTATTTAGGACCTCGAATATTGCAAAATTATAACAACTTAAATCCAGTCATTCAATTAGCCATGAATGCATTCTTAGATCAAAGCAAAAAATTCAACGGCAATAATAACGGTACAGCAAGTGATGAGTTTGTAAGCTTAATTCGTAGAGCCGTGCAAAACCTACCAATTGGTGTGATTACACCTAAAGAAGCGGAAGGACCAAATATGCTATTAGTAACACGAAATATCGGCGACGTTGTCGTATATGGTGTAGATTTTAACTCGACATTATATTTGCCAAAAGGCATTTCAATTTTAGCAAATTACTCTTTCGTTGATAAAGATTCTGTAAAGGTGGATAGTGCTCCTTTAGGATATGTAGCACTTAATTCACCAAAACATCGCGTGAATGCTGGTGTGAATTATAATGCAGAAAAAATAGGTTTCAATATCGGTTTGCGTTTTAAATGGAGTGCAGGTTTCCCTGTATTATCTGGTAATTTCATCGGCCGTGTGAAGCCAACACATGATATGGATTTAGATATTTCGTACACACCAAAATTCATGAAAGATCATTTTAATATGACTGTGTCTATATCAAACCTATACAACAGAAAACAACAATATTTTATAGGAGCACCAGTTATGGGATTAATGGGCGTATGTAAGTTGACATACACACTTTAATTTTTATATTTTTATTTAAAAGCATTAATTTTGCAAATCATTTGAAGCAAATTCAAGATTATTCAAAGATTTTATTATGCAAATTTTTAAACAATTTTCTTTCGATTCGGCACATTTCTTACCTAATGTGCCAGTAGGCCATAAATGCAAAGAAATTCATGGCCA
>JADKZZ010000018.1 GCA_020848475.1 Chitinophagales bacterium
AATTTAAACTATGGTAAAGATTACCAATATGCACATCATTATGAAAATAATTTCGTGAATATAGAGTTTTTGCCAGCAGAAATTAGTGGTACAAAATTTTATGAACCAGGAATAAATGCGAGAGAAAATGAATTGAGAAAATTTCTGAAAGAAAGGTGGAAAGAAAAGTATAATTATTGATTTTAACCACTTAAGGAACTTAAGAAAATAAGAATAATGACAACACAGAAAGGCATAAATGATTTAGCATATAAAATTATTGGATGTGCCATTGAAGTACATAGAGAATTAGGACCTGGTTTGCTCGAATCTATTTATCAAAAATGTATGGAAGAAGAACTGAAGAATAGGAATTTATCCTTTCAGTCTCAGATAAATATTCCTATAAAATATAAAACTATTACATTAGATTGTGACTTAAGATTAGACATCTTGGTTGAAGATCTAATAATTATTGAATTAAAAGCAGTAGAAACTTTGCTTCCTTTATTTCACGCACAATTGCTAACTTATATGAAGCTATTAAAGAAACCCAAAGGTTTATTAATTAACTTTAATTCAGACAATATAGTAAATAATACTGTTTCCTTAGTAAATCAGCATTTTAATGAATATCTTTAATCTTTGTTTCTTTAGTTTCTAATGTGGTAAATTAAAATAAGTGGTAAATCTCAATACTGATAAGTTCTTCTTAATTGCTGGACCTTGTGCAGTAGAAAGCAAAGAAATTTGTTTTCAAATAGCAGAAGAATTAAAAGCAATAACAACTGACTTAAATATTCCATTTGTTTTCAAGGCATCATACAAAAAAGCCAATAGAACCAAATTGGATTCTTTTTCTAGTATTGGTGAAGAAAAAGCTTTGCAAATATTAGCAGATGTAAAATCGCATTTCAATATTCCTATTCTTACAGATGTGCACGAAACAGCAGACTGTGAAAAAATAAAAGACCTTGTAGATATCATACAAATTCCAGCATTTCTATGTCGGCAAACAGAATTATTACTCGCGGCAGGAAAAACTGGCAAAGCCGTAAACATCAAAAAAGGACAATTTGTTTCCGCTGAGATGATGCGATTTGCGGCAGAAAAAATAGCCTCTACAGGCAATAAAAACATCATGTTGACAGAGCGAGGCACAATGTTCGGCTACAACGATTTGATTGTCGATTTTCGCAATATACCTTTGATGAAGCAAATAGGATATCCTATCGTATTTGATGCTACGCATTCTGTACAACAACCCAACCAAAGTGAAGGAACAAGTGGCGGAAAGCCTGAATTTATTGAAACATTGGCAAAGGCGGCTATTGTTGCAGGTGCTGATGGTCTCTTTTTAGAAACACATACAAATCCGAAAGAAGCACTAAGTGATGGCGCAAATATGTTGGCATTGAGTGAAGTAGCATCTCTTCTATTAAAGCTTAAAAAAATAAAACAAGCATTATAAAACCCTCACCTCTATTCTTCTGTTTTTAGCTTTATTTTCTTCTGTGTCATTTGGTGATATTGCTTGCGTTTCACCATAGCCTTTTGCCACAATTCTTGTTATGTCTATTCCTTTTTGCAATAGGTAATTGACTACGTTTTCAGCACGTTTTTGTGATAATATTTGATTGTATTTTGCATCACCTTTGTTGTCTGTATGTCCAGCAATTTCAATTTTTATCGTCGCATTCTTCTTTAATAATTCAGCCAATCTATCCAATTCTATAAAAGACTCTGCTTTCAAATCACTTTTATCGAAATCAAAAAAAACGTTATTCAAAGTAATTTTATTATTAGTAGCAATTGGTTCAAGTAGCACCAACAATTCATAAGGTTTTGATTGCGTAGTATTTTCTTTTAAATTGATATTTTGCGAATAAAATAGATAGCCCTCTTTTTGAATTTGCAAAGCATTATTTTTATTTAATGGAATAGATACAAAAAACATTCCATTCGCACTCGAACCTTTGTGCTCTTCCACTTTTGAATCTAAATCAACAATAGAGTAATTGGCATTCAACATTTGATTCGTTTCAGCATCTTTGATGACAGCTTTGATATAGGTGATTTTTTGAGGTTGCACATTTTCTGGCAATTCAAAACTATAAATATCTAAGCCACCAAACCCGCCTTCTCGACTGGAAGACAGAAATGCCGTCTTGCCATCGTAGGAAACGGTCAAGCCATTGTCGTCATTTTCCGTGTTGATTGGAAAGCCAATATTTACAGCTTCTGTCCAAGAGGTATCTGTTTTGCGCGACACAAAAATATCGCCGTTGCCCATGCCTGGCCAGCCATTAGATGTAAAATATAAAGTTTGATTATCAGCATGAATAAATGGACATTGGTCGTCGTTTTTGGTATTGATATTTGGCCCTAAATTCACAGGTTCACTCCATTTCATATTATCATCTAAATAACTTACCCAAATATCTTTTCCGCCAAATCCGCCCGCTCGGTTGCTCGAAAAATACAATGCTTTACTATCTGATGAAAAACTTGGCTGTGCTTCCCAAGCGCTTGTATTTATTGGCTTTCCAATGCCATTTGGAGGTGTCCATGCTTTGATTAATTTTTGGGAGAAATAGATATCACAACTGCCATAGCCTGTAGGCCTATTGCATGCAGTAAAAAATAATAGGCTACCATCAGCATTCATCGTTTCAGCTCCTTCGTTTTCTTCTGTGTTAATGATATCGCCAAATGAAATTGCAGGAGAAAAGGCAGAATCAATTTTTGCGGACATATACAAATTCTCTTCTCTGCCGTCTAATCGTGTAAATGCTAAAATTTTACTATCTGGTGTTAAGTATGGAAAATATTCTAATCGTGCTGTATTAATATTTGCTCCTAAATTGATAGGTTGAAATGGAACAGGATTTTTCTTAGCTTCAATGGCAAAATTTACATTGCGAATAGTTTGCTCTGCTTTTACGCTTGCATTTGGCGCTTTATCCTTTCTGGCTAAATATTTTTCTGCATACCATTTCGCTTTATCACCATTATTCAATTTCACAAAAATTTCTGAAGTTAAAAATGTGGAACGCCCTGAAAAATCGACAGCATTGGCTGCATCTTCTAAGACGATGGCAGCATCATCGTATTTTTTTAATGCGTAATAATATTCGCCTAAAAGTTCTTTGGCTTGTGTATAATTTGGTGCTATTTTTATGGCATTTTTTAATTCAATTATGCCTTCTTCCCATTGTGTGCGGCTTCCATATTCTTTTGCTTTAAAATAAGCAGCCATTGCCTTTTGTGGAACTTGCTGTGCGAAAGAATTACAAGTAGAAAGTAGTAAGTAGTAAGAGAATAATATTATCAGTTTCTTTCTCATTAAATTGAATTAATCAAATTATATACCGTTCTTTTTATTTATTACATATCACTATTACTGTTAAGGAATATCCAAATACTTATGTGTTTGTGTAGAAATATTCCATTCAGGATGTTCTTTTATGTAGGCTATCAATAATGGCAATAATTGTTCTTTTTTCGACCACTCTGTTTGCAAATACAATTTACAGTCATTGTTTACCGATTTTCTATTTTGTTCAGCAAAGTCGAAATCGCTTCGATTAAAGATAATGCATTTTAATTCATTTGCGGCTGCTAATACTGTTTTTAAAGGTGCTTTGAACTTTTTTGGCGACACACAAATCCAATCAATACTTCCACTAATTGGATACGCACCAGACGTTTCGATATTGATTTGAAATCCATTTTCTTTTAATGCCAATGTTAGATAAGATAAATCGTACATCAATGGCTCACCACCTGTAATCACGACTAATCGCCCTGGATATTTTAATACTTCTTGCACTAATTCATCTATCTGCAATAACTGATGTGCTTCTGCTGTCCACGATGCTTTTACATCACACCATACACAACCAACGTCACAGCCAGCTAATCGTATGAAATAGGCAGCATGACCAGTGTAAAATCCTTCACCTTGTATGGTGTAGAAATGTTCCATTACTGGAATGTGTGTAGCTGGATTAAATTGCATGGCACTTCAAAAATAAAAAAAGATTCCCGCTTTATGCTATCCTTTCTATTTTGTTTGATTTGCATATTATATTACAATAACATGTCCTGATTATTTTCATTGCATTAAACAAGAAAAAGAAAATCTTGCTCATTTATGCTCTAATAAAATTGAGAAATTAAAAATAATTGTAACTTCAATTTTGCAATAAATTATAACTTCATGGTGTCAGAAATTTTACAAGCAAGTAGCAAGAAAATCATACAAAATATCAGCGATCCATTTCCAAATATTCCTGGAGATTTGAAACTTCCCATATTAGGTTCGAGTATAGAATTATTTTTAGATGCCAATAAATTGATAGTACAAAAATGGAAGAAATATGGAAATATCTTTAAAATCAGAGTAGCTGGAGAAAACATGGTAGTGCTCATTGGTGCAGAAGCAAATGGGCTTGTTCTACAAGACACTGCCGGAAATTTTTCTGCTAAAGAAGGTTGGAATTTTATTATTGGTGATTTATTCAAAGGTGCCATTTTATTAAGTGATGGCGAAGAACACGCCCGTTACAGACGCATCATGCAAACTGCTTTTCATCGCGATCCGATGCTAGGCTATATCAAAGTAATTGAGGACACAGTTCAGCATTACTTTGACCATGAATTGACTATAAAAAACAATAAACTCATTACCTTTCCAACTATCGATAGGCTTTTAGTTCTAATAGCTGGAAAATTATTTTTTGGTTTCGACTTTACTACAGCACAAGTTGCTGCGATAAAATCAATTGTACACGCCAGCGTTACACCTTTACATCTCGAAATACCATTTACGCCATATTGGAAAGGCATGCAAGCACGACGTATGCTAGCTAAATTCTATAAAGAAAAAATAAAAGCAAACAGAAAAAATCCTAGCGAAGATATTTTTTCTCAGCTGTGTGTGGCTCAAAGTGAAAATGGCGAAATGCTCTCTGATGATGAAATCATTAGTCAGATGGTATTTATGATGATGGCATCACATGATACGACAACGAGCACCATTACGAGCATGATTTATGAAAGTGCAAAATCCATAGAATGGCAAGAAAAAATGCGCAATGAGAGTATTGCATTTTACAAAGAAGGGCCTATTAATTATGGCAGAATAAAAGATTTAAACAATATTAATAAAGTATTTTTAGAGTGCCTGCGCCTGCATCCTGCTTTAATAATATTACCACGTATGGCCATAAAAGAGGTGACGTTTGAAGGACATACAATTCCTGCGGAGACGCGTGTTGTGCTGTCCACCTATGCAACACACATCGATCCAAAAATATATAGCAATCCTTTGCTATTTGACCCTGAGCGATTTAATGAAGAACGTGCAGAGCATAGGAAAGTAACACATAGCTTTATTCCATTTGGTGCAGGTAAGCATCTGTGTTTAGGGAAATATTTTGCTGAAATTGTTGCTAAAATAGTAATCTCTCATTTTGTAAAAAGATTTGAATGGCAGGTGCCTAAAAACTATGTCATGCAATACGCACCACCATTAAGTCATCCGAAAGATGGCTTGCCCATTTTCATCAAACGAATAGATAAATGACTTGAAAAAATAATACACATTTTTTCTGGCAAACGATATGATGAAATCAAGCATTTCAACACATCGAATAACATGAAATTTTATAAAAAAAGATGCACAAATTCTCGTGCATCTTTCCTTTTCAAACAATTAATATTTTCTATATTTTTGGTGCTGCTGCTAAAATTTCAGCACTTGCTTGGTCAGCATATTTTTTAAAATTATCATTGAATTTTGCTGCCAATTCTCCTGCTTTCGCATCGTAAGCAGCTTTATCTGTCCAAGTATTTCTTGGATTTAAGATTTCACTTGGCACGCCATCTACAGCGCTTGGAATTTGGAAATTGAAAATAGGTAATGTTTCAAATTCAGCATTATTTAATTCGCCATTTAATGCTGCAGTAATTAAAGCACGCGTATATTTCAAACTCATACGCTTACCAACACCATACACACCACCAGTCATACCTGTATTAATCAACCAAACATTGGCTCCGCTTTCTTTTAGTTTATTGCCCAGCATCTCTGCATATTTTGTTGGATGCAATGGTAAAAATGCAGCACCAAAACAAGCTGAGAATGTAGTTTGCGGCTCCGTAACACCTGCTTCAGTTCCAGCTACTTTTGAAGTGTATCCAGAAATAAATAAATACATGGCTTGCGCTTCTGTTAATTTAGATATTGGAGGCAATACACCAAATGCATCATAGCTTAAAAAGAATATATTTTTAGGCGTAGTACCGACAGAAGGAACTGCAATATTATTGATATGAAATAAAGGATAGGAAACACGCGTATTCTCTGTGATTTTTACATCTTCAAAGTTTACTTCATTTGTACCTTCATAGAATCCAATATTTTCTAAGATAGCACCATGTTTAATGGCACGGAAGATATCGGGTTCTTTTTCTTCAGTTAAATCTACACATTTTGCATAGCAACCTCCTTCAAAATTAAATACGCCTTCATTACTCCAACCATGCTCATCATCGCCAATCAATTTACGATTTGGGTCAGCAGAAAGTGTTGTTTTTCCAGTGCCTGACAAGCCAAAGAATAATGCTGTATCACCATCATTACCAATATTTGCGGAGCAGTGCATGCTCAACACATTTTTTAGATGTGGTAATTCAAAATTTAATACGGTAAAAATTCCTTTTTTGATTTCGCCTGTGTAGCCACTACCACCAATTAAGATTACTTTTTTAGTAAAGTTGATAATCGAAAAATTATGTTGTCTTGTACCGTCAGCCTTTGCATCAGCCATAAAGCTAGGTGCACATAAAATTGTCCAATCTGGGTCGATGCTTTGTTTTTCCTCATCACTCGGGCGAATAAACATATTATCTGCAAATAAGCTTGCCCAAGGTGTTTCAGTAATTACACGAACATTAACTTTATAATTTGCATCAGCGCAAGCGCTAACATCTCTAACAAAAATTTCAGATTTAGCATCAAGATGTGCTACTACTTTTGTTTGTAAAGCATCAAAAGCTTCTGTAGAATAGGCTTGATTAATGTTATTCCAATCAACAGCATTTTCTGTCAATGCATCTTTAACAGTAAATTTGTCTTTAGGAGAACGACCTGTAAATTCGCCCGTATTGATACAAAGTGCGCCAGTGTTGTTTAAAACACCTAGGTTTAAATCTAAAGTACGTTGGATAAGTTCATCTCTGGTTGAATTCCAATTGGCCGTTGTGTGTTGGAAACCAAGCTTTGTCAAGTCTGCTGAAGGGTTCTTCACGCCTTTATCATTCATTTTTTTGCGTTTTGAGTTAGGATTCCAAAAATAAGACTTTTTGGTTTTAAAAAGCCGTCTTAAAGTTTTAGTAACGTTAAAAGTAATACACAATTTACGCTTGTATATTGATAATTAAAGACTCCTAATTTTTTATCTGTTATGATTTTATTACAAAAAAAAGAGCCTGCTCAAATAAGCAGGCTCTTAGTGAATTTAAAATGAAATTATTCGTTTTCCATTTTTGATTTTAAATCAGAAAGTGCACTAATATCGCCTAATGTAGATTTCTCGATTTTTGAGTTCGATTTTTCTACAGCGTCTTTAGTTTTTTTAGCTGCTGCTTTTTTCTCATTGTCAACAGATTTCTTTTCTTCCAATTTCACATCTTCGTTTACACGTGTATGTGAAACGATGATACGTTTGTCATCGCGGTCGAATTCTAACACTTTAAATGGTAATACTTCTTCTACTTCTGCAAGCTTGCCATCTTCTTTTTTGATATGACGAGTTGGTGCAAACGCTTCGATACCATAAGGCAACTGAACAACAGCACCTTTGTCTTCGCGTTTTAAAACAGTAGCTTCATGTACAGAACTGATTGGGAACAATGATTCGAATGTATCCCATGGATCTTCTTCTAATTGTTTATGTCCTAAAACAATTTTTTTGTTTTCTACGTCGATTTCTAAAACAACAACATCCAATTCATTTCCAACTTTTGTAAACTCAGAAGGATGGTTGTAACGTTTTGTCCAAGATAAATCAGAGATATGAATCATACCACCAACAACATCATCTAGCTCAACAAATACACCGTAAGGCGTGATGTTTTTCACCAATCCTTTCATTTTGCTACCTACTGGATATTTTTCTGCGATGTGTTTCCAAGGATCTTCTTGCATTTGTTTTAAACTCAATGACATTTTGCGTTCATCTTTGTCTAATGTTACAACAACTGCTTCGAACTCATCACCTAATTTGAAGAAATCACGAGAGTTAATTGGTTGATTGCTCCAAGTCACTTCAGAAACGTGGATTAAACCTTCAACACCTGGAACGATTTCTAAGAAAGAACCATAATCTTCGATATTAACGATTTTACCTTTTACTTTAGCACCAACTTCGATACCTTCTGGCAATGAATCCCAAGGATGAGCTTGTAATTGTTTTAAACCTAAAGAGATACGTTTTTTATTGTCATCATAGTCAATTACTACAACTTGTAGTTTTTGATCCATTTTCAATACTTCATTTGGATGGTTGATACGACCCCAAGAAATATCAGTGATATACAACAAACCATCAACACCACCTAAGTCGATGAATGCACCGAAATCAGTAATATTTTTGATTGTACCTTCTAATACTTGACCTTTTTCTAATTTGCCAATGATTTCTTGACGTTGTGATTCTAAATCGCTTTCGATTAAAGCTTTGTGAGAAACAACGGCATTTTTGATAGTCTCGTTGATTTTCACCACTTTGAATTCCATTGTTTTACCAACAAATTGGTCGTAATCTGTGATAGGTTTAACATCAATTTGAGAACCTGGTAAGAATGTTTCCATTCCATATAAATCAACGATTAAGCCACCTTTTGTTTTGCTGATAACACGTCCTTTTACAACGATATCTTTAGCATTTGCTTCGCAGATATAATCCCAAGCTTTTGTCAATTTTGCTTTTTTGCGAGAAAGGATAAGTTGACCTTTTTTGTTTTCTTTGTTTTCTACATAAACATCTACTTCATCTCCAATTTTCAAATCAGGTGTATCTTTAAACTCTGATTTTGAAATCATACCATCAGATTTGAAACCGATATTTAAGATAACATCTGCATCTGTAATACCTGTAACAATTGCTTTTACAATTTCGTTGTCTTCAACTTGTTTAAATGTTTGATCATAAAGCGTTTCTAACTCAGCAATTTTTTCTTTTGAATACTGGTTAGCACCTCTTTTGCTCACGTTCCAATCGAACTCTTCTGTTTTTGAAACTGGGATTTTGATATCCGCAACTTCCCGTTCGATTACTTCTTTTTCTTTGTGTGTCGGAATGATGTCTTCATTTGCATCAATTGCCGGAATTTCTGGTTTGTCTGTCAAAACTGACTAATTTAAAAGGTTAATAAATAATAATCTCACCATTTTGATGTGCAAGTATTCTAGTTTTGAGCATTCAACAAGAATTACAATGTTGAAGCATTTAGAAGAATCGACTCAAAAAATGGACTGCAAAGATACGACTAAATCAATTAAAATGAAGGAAATAGCTCTAAAATATGTTCATTTCCCTATAAATTAATGCGATTTTAACAAAAACAAGCTGTTTTTAGCACGAGATATTTGCTTATGCAATTGCAATTATTATTTAACCAATCACATATTAGGCTAAAACATGTCGTTAAAAGACATGATTCGCGTATAAAACCTTAACAAATCATTTACTCTTAATAACAGCGATATTCACTAATAAGCGCGTATTTTTGCGCCAAATTTCCGTCATTTTATGAAAAAAATAAAAAGTGCATTAATCTCTGTTTACTACAAAGATGGTTTAGATATTTTAATTCATACACTTGCTAAGCAAGGTGTTGTGTTTTACTCGACAGGTGGCACGCAAGCATTTATCGAAAACCTCGGATATACAGTAATTCCAGTAGAAGAACTAACGTCTTATCCAAGTATTTTAGGTGGACGAGTAAAAACGCTGCATCCAAAAGTTTTTGGCGGAATTCTAGCACGCAGAGAAAATGCAGATGATTTAGCACAACTAAAACAATATGCAATTCCTGAGCTCGATTTAGTAGTTGTGGATTTGTATCCTTTTGAAGAAACTGTAAAAAATCAAAGTACACTTTTTGCAGGTGAGCTAACGTCCGAAATTATAGAAAAAATAGATATTGGCGGCATTTCCTTAATACGTGCGGCAGCCAAAAACTTCAGCGATACGGTAATCGTTTCTCAGAAAAATCAATATGGCATTCTTGCTCAATTTTTAGAAGAAAACGACGGTAATACAACACTAAGTTTTCGCCAAGAATTTGCAAAGCAAGCATTTGCTGTAAGCTCACATTACGACACGCTCATTCATCGTTATTTTTCATTGCAACAAGCGAATGAAACCTTTAAAGAAAGCTACTTACAAGGCGAGACCTTAAGATATGGCGAAAATCCGCATCAAGCTGGTTTTTATTATGGAAATATCAATGATGTATTTGATATTTTAAATGGCAAGCAATTATCGTACAATAACTTGGTGGATATTGATGCCGCGGTACATTTAATAAGTGAATTTTCAGAAACAACATTTGCTGTTTTAAAACACACGAATGCTTGTGGCGTTGCAAGCAAACCAAGTGTTTTAGAAGCATGGAAAGCGGCATTCGCAGCTGACACCATATCTGCTTTTGGTGGTGTGTTAATTACAAATGCCAGCATCGACATTGCAACAGCAGAAGAGATAGATAAATTATTTTTTGAGGTATTAATTGCACCAGATTTTTCAGCAGAAGCCTTGCAAATATTAATGAAAAAGAAAAATAGAATCTTGCTAAAACAAAAACTATTTAATTTTCCAAATAAACAATTCAAATCCTTATTGAATGGTGTAATTACACAAGATTTTGATAAAAAAATTGAAAGTAGCGATGAGCTAAAAACCGTTACTACTATTGCACCTACATCTCAACAAGTGGAGGATTTATTATTTGCCAATAAAATTGCAAAACATCTAAAATCGAATACCATCGTTTTAGCAAGAGACAAGCAATTAATTGCAATGGGCTGTGGCCAAACTTCACGCGTTGATGCCTTACAACAAGCCATACACAAAGCAACCGCTTTTGGCTTTAGTTTACAAGGTGCTGTTATGGCAAGTGATGCCTTTTTTCCATTTCCTGATTGCGTGGAAATAGCTGATAAAGCTGGTATTTCTGCGGTTATTCATCCTGGAGGAAGCATCAAAGATCAAGATTCAATTGACTATTGCAATGCCCATCAAATGACAATGGTATTGACAGGTATTAGGCATTTTAAGCATTAATTGTTTATATATTTAATTTTTAAAAAGCGAATAATCTTTTAAGAAAGCAAATAGATTAGTCCTTATGTATTTGTAAAATCAAGGAATTTGCTGATTAGTTATTAAAAATTAAATTTTCGATTCACGATTATTATATCATTTATAAATCTTACTTTTGTTCATTAATTAGAACAATAGTTTAAGCGTAGAAAAATGGGATTATTTAGCTTCCTGAACAAAGAAATAGCGATTGACCTTGGAACGGCAAACACACTAATCATTTACAAAGATCAAGTAGTGGTAGATGAGCCCTCCATTGTTGCCATAGACAAAAAGACTAATCAAGTCATTGCAGTTGGACAAAAAGCAATGTTGATGCATGAAAAAACACATGCAAATATTGAGACCATCAGACCATTGAAGGACGGAGTAATTGCCGATTTTACAGCAGCAGAAGCGATGATACGTGGTTTTATTGCCATGATTACTGATGGAAACAGATGGTTTAGACCATCATTAACCATGATTATTTGTATTCCATCAGGTGTAACAGAAGTAGAAAAGCGTGCTGTAATTGAAAGTGCGGAACACGCGAATGCACGAGAACGCTATTTGATTCACGAGCCAATGGCTGGCGCACTTGGTATTGGTTTAGACGTAGAGCTTCCTGAAGGAAATATGATTATTGATATTGGTGGCGGAACAACTGATGTTGCTGTTATCGCATTATCTGGTATTGTCACAGACCAATCTATACGTGTAGCTGGCGACGACTTTACATTAGACATTGTTGAATATATTAAACGCCAGCACAACATATTAATTGGTGAGCGTACTGCGGAACAAGTAAAAATTCATGTAGGCTCTGCCTTGCAAGATTTAGAATCACCACCAGAGGACTTTGCAGTACATGGCCGAGATTTATTAACAGGCATTCCTAAACAAGTTACAGTGGCTTACTCTGAAATTGCAGGTTGTTTGGATAAGTCTATTTCAAAAATAGAAGAAGCCATTATGAAAGCCTTAGAGTCAACACCACCAGAATTAGCATCAGACATTTATCGCAAAGGAATTTACCTGACAGGTGGCGGTGCATTATTGCGTGGTTTAGACAAACGAATAGCTATGAAAACAAAATTACCGGTAAAAGTTGCAGACGATCCACTTCGTGCAGTAGTGCGTGGTACTGGCATCGCATTAAAAAACAGACACCGTTATACGTTCCTGATGAGTTAAACAAATGCGTAGCATATACTATTTATTTACTCGATTTTATGTGCTCATATTTTTTGTGATATTAGAAGCGTTTGCGCTCTCGCTTATTTTCAAAAGCAATACGTATCAAGAAGTAAAATTCCTCAATACATCAGGAAATATCACAGGAACATTTGTAAACTATTTAAATAGCATTAAGCATTTTATTCACTTAGGTTCCACCAACAGCATACTGCTTGAAGAAAATACTCGTTTAAAAAACCAATTATATTTTCAGAATAAATATCCCAGCGATTCTTCATTACCAAAAAATTCTACAGCCTACAAATTCGAGTATATTCCTGCTAAAATAGTAAATAACACTATTAACAAAAGTATCAACTACATTACAATAGACAAAGGAAGCAAAGATGGTGTGGAAAAAGGTTTAGGCGTAATTAGTAGTAATGGTGTTGTTGGAATTATCACTAATGTTTCGACCAATTATTCTTTATTGATGTCGGTTATAAGTGTTAAAACATTAATAGGCGTTCGACACAAAAAGACAAATGCACTTGGCAACCTAAGGTGGAATGCTGAAAATCCATTTATACTACAAGTAGATGGCTTTAGTAAAACATTGCCTATTAAAAAGAACGATACCATTGTTACTGCAGGTTTCTCTTCTATTTTTCCGCCAGATATACCTGTTGCTTTTGTTAAAAATATAGAAGCAGATGAGAGTACAAGTTTCTTTAATTTAGATGTCAAATTAAGCAACAACATCAGCTCCTTGAGTTATGTATATATTGTAAAAAACGAAAAGAAAAAAGAATTAGATTCTCTTCAAACTTTAATAGCAAATGAATAGCAAATACTTCATCACTAATGCCATTCGTTTTGTATTGCTTATTGCATTACAAATATTGCTATTAAATGAACTTCCATTTGGGAGAGCTTATCTAATGGTATATCCTTTGGCTATTTTACTTTTGCCGGTTTTTACACCACGTATCACGGTTTTATTCTTAGGTTTTTTTACAGGACTAACTATCGATATATTTAGTAATGGCGGTGGTTTACATGCGGCTTCGCTCACAGCAATTGCCGATGCTCGCAGCTATATTCTCGATACTTTTCAACCACGCTCAGGCTGGGACAAATTAGATGTTCCCAATCTATCAAGTCAAGGTTATGTTTGGTTCTTCTATTATTCATTAATATTATTTTCTATTCATCATTTTCTATATTTCTTTTTAGAAGTTTTCTCGTTTGCTAATTTTTTCTCCACTATATTTAAGATAATTATCAGTCTATTTGGCTCTCTTGTTGTAGTTTGGATGACAAGTCTATTTTTTAAGCGCAGTAAATAAAACGAGAACACCATTTTATGCAACGAGGAAATGAAAGCGGCATTTTAGAAAAAGCAATCTATTTTGCAGCCATCGTGCTTGTTGTCAAACTATTTTTTCTACAAGTTCTCACACCAGAATATAAACTAAAAGCACACGACAATGTGGTGAAAAAAATAACAGTCTATCCTTCGCGCGGATTAATTATCGATAGGAATGGAAAAGTAATGGTGTACAATGGCGCTGTTTATGATATTTTGGTGCAGTGGAATATCACAAAAAACTTAGACACACTCAGACTTTGTGAGTTATTAAATACCGATGTAGATTTTGTCCGAAAAAAATTAGATGAGATAAAACGTACTACACCAAATAAACCAACACCTTTCATTAAGCTATTAGATCCTCAAACCTTCGCACGTTTTCAAGAGCATTTATTTGAATTTCCATCTTTTACATTTCAAGTAAGAACAGTGCGCCGATATCCATATCACAGTGGTGCTGCTGTATTTGGATATTTAAGTGAGGTGACCGAAAATAATATTCAACAATCTGGTGGTTATTATGAATTAGGTGACTATATGGGAACGACTGGAATAGAGCAATATTATGACAGTTTATTGCGTGGCGAAAAAGGATATACTTTCCAAGTCGTAGATGTAAAAAACACATACAAAGGAAAATATAAAAATGGTAAAGAAGATAAAATACCTATTGCTGGTTGGGACATGTACGCTGGTCTTGATGCTGAACTTCAAGAATATGGTGAAAAATTAATGAAAGGAAAAGTAGGCGGCATAATTGCTATCGAACCTGCGACAGGTGAAGTATTGGCATACGTTAGCAGTCCTGGTTATGATCCAAATTTATTGACAGGCAGATATCGACGTTATAATTTTAATGTATTATTTAAAAACTACTATAAACCATTGTTAAACCGACCAATCCAAGCGATGTATCCACCTGGCTCTACATTTAAAGCCGCTGCCGCTTTGGTGACATTGCAAAGTCATACACATGAAGAGAAATGGCATTGGTTTTGTCCTGGTGGCTATCGTGTTGGCAGCCACACGGTAAACTGTCACGGCTCGCATGGTATTCCTGATGTGCAGACTGCTTTACAATATTCTTGCAATTCCTATTTCTGTAAAGTCTATAATGATTTCATTATGGATTCGATTTATAAAACGCCCGCCATTGGCTATCAAAAATGGTGGGACATGATGAGTGTTTTTGGATATGGGAAAAAATTAGGAATTGATTTAAAAGGAGAAAAAAGAGGCAACCTGCCAAGTGTTAAATATTATAATAAAATATTTGGTGAAGGCAAATGGCGTGCTGCAACTGTTATTTCTAATTCTATTGGGCAAGGTGAAGTGTTGGCAACACCATTGCAAATTGCTAATGCGATGGCGATTATTGCCAACAAAGGATATTATATTACACCAAAAATAAGTCGCTACTTTGTAAAAGATAAAAAGATAAGAAAGCCGAAAACACAAAAAATTCAAACAGGCATCGATACTGTATATTATAGATATGTAACTGATGGACTTGAAAAAGTAGTGCAAGCTGGTACCGCAAGAATTGCACAGATTCCTGGTATTAGCTTTTGCGGAAAAACAGGAACAGCACAAAATCCACATGGAAAAGATCACTCCATATTTTCTGGCTTTGCACCAAAAGACAATCCTAAAATTGCAATTGCCGTATTCGTAGAAAATGCAGGATTTGGCGCTACTTATGCTGCACCTATTGCATCGCTAATGGTAGAAAAATATTTGAATGACACCATCGCAAAAAAAAGAATACCACTGCAAGAGCGTATGTTTAAAGCCAGAATCATTAATGAAGAATTGAAAGTTGGCGTACCTAAAACGCCAGAACAAATTAGGCAAGATTCTTTAGCAAAAGAGAAAATAAGAAAAGACAGAATTAAATTTGTAGAAGACTCTATCAAAACGGCAAAAGAAAAAGATAAAAATAAAACGACACCTAAAACAAAAAAAGACAGCGTACTATTTATTAAAAAAGAAGACGATATCTTTCAAGAATAACATGCAAGCAAATAAACGAGCATACGATCCGATTGACAGTACTGTTTTGTATTGTTATTTATTCTTAGTCATATTAGGCATCATGTCTATTTTTGCCACAGAATATAATGGTGTGCTTGGCGATACTTTTCTCAGTTTCAAACACAGCTATATTCGTCAAGCCATTTTTGCCATTGCCTCAGGGTTGATGTTTTTTACCATCTTAGGATTTGACAGAAGGATATTGCAACTCATCTCCTATCCAATGTATGGCTTGATTTTATTACTGCTCTTATCTGTTTTTGTTTTTGGTGAGCGAACGAAAGGTGACCAAAACTGGATTAATCTCGGATTTTTCAAACTTCAACCATCTGAGTTTGCAAAATTTGCAACGGCAATGGCACTTGCTAAATATTTCGACACTCCATCAATGCGCTTTGTGACACGCAAAGAACAACTCACTGCCTATGCTATCATTGGATTGCCTTTATTAATGGTAATGGCGCAAGGCGATGCTGGCTCCAGCTTAGTATTTGCTGCTTTTATTTTTGTGCTTAACAGAGAAGGTTTATCTGATTTATATATCTACTTAGGATTGTATGTCATTGCCGTGTCTGTCCTTTCGCTTATCATCAATCAATACATTATTATCGGCATTAGCGTAGTCTTGTTTTTAGGTTTAATTTATTGGAATTGGATGAATAAGCAACTCGTAAAAATTTTAACCATCGTGATGATAGGGACTTGCATATACACATCATCTGTAAGTTATATTTTTAATAATGTATTAGAAAAACATCAACGCGATAGAATCAATGTAATATTAGGTAAAGAATTGACAAAAGAAGCGAAACGTGGCGTTGCCTATAATCTCAATCAGTCCAAGATTGCCATTGGCTCAGGTGGCATTATTGGGAAAGGCTATTTGCAAGGCACACAAACAAGATATAATTATGTACCAGAAACCAGCACCGACTTTATCTTTTCAGCAATTGGTGAAGAGTGGGGATTTTTAGGCGCAGTCGTATTGATTTTTGTGTACACTACCATGCTATTACGGCTTTTGTGGCTCGCCGAACGGCAACGAAGTCCATACGGTAGAGTATATATCTATTCTGTTGTTGCTATCATATTTACGCACGTCGTCATCAACATAGGTATGACTATTGGTTTATTACCTGTTATTGGTATTCCATTGCCATTGCTAAGTTATGGCGGTTCATCTTTATTATCTTTTACGTTTATGATTGCAACAGCTTTAAAATTAGATAGCGAACGCAGAATGACCATGCGTTAAACAAGTGCTTAATTATTTCATTATATAATGAGTAAAAACTATGGAAACAACAGCATTATTTAAAGAGATATTTGAACCAAAATTAATCAAAGAATTAACTGAAAAAGCCAAACCCATTTCAGCAAAAGCTGGTGATATTATCTTGGACTTTGGTGAAACAGTGCGACAAATTCCTATTATACTCAGTGGTTCTGTAAAAGTTTCGCGCATAGACGAAGAAGGAAAAGAATTGTTATTGTATTATGTGAATCCGAAGGAAAGTTGCGCCATGACGTTTACTTGTTGTATGCAACAATATCCGAGCGAAATAAAGGCAGTAGCAGAAGAAGATGTAGAAATGCTTGCAATACCAATAGCAGTAATGGATCAATGGCTGGTGAAATATCCGAGCTGGAAAAGTTTTGTAATGAAAACCATTCATCATCGCTTTAATGAACTGCTAAAAGCAATCGATCAAATCGCATTTCAAAAATTAGACGATCGCTTGATTTCCTATCTAAAAGAAAAATCTAAAGCCACCAAATCCACTTTAATTAACTTATCGCATCAACAAATATCAGAAGAGCTTGCCACTTCTCGTGTAGTAATTTCTCGATTGCTAAAGAAACTGGAAAACGAAAAAAAGATATTATTGTACAGAAATCAAATTAAGCTACTTAAAGATTTGTAACATTTGTAACTGACAATCGCAATTTTGCTAGCTAATTTTGTTTTATAAAATTCAATGTTATGAAACAAAATATGGGAAAAATAGACAAAGCTATACGCATGTCGCTAGCTGTTTTAATTGCAGTATTGTATTTCGCAAATGTCATCAACGGAGCACTCGCAATCATTTTATTAGTATTTGCTACTGTGTTTATACTTACAAGTTTTATTGGCACTTGTCCATTATACTTGCCTTTTAACATCAACACCAACGAAAATAAAAACGCTTAATCTTAAAAAAAACAATATGATCTCTCAATTAAAAAGTATGTTTGGCTTAGGTCCAAAAATCGATTTTAAACTTGCTATGCAAAATGGCGCACAAATTATTGACGTACGCACAAAAGCGGAATATCAATCAGGCCACATTAAAGGCTCTTTAAATATTCCACTAAACAATCTATCTAATCATTATGCAAAATTAGATAAAAACAAAACCATTATTACTTGTTGTGCTTCTGGAATTCGCAGTGCACAAGCACAAAACATCTTACAAGCCAATGGATTTAAAGAAGTCTATAATGGTGGTGGCTGGTATGGTTTACAAGAAAAACTAAAATAATATGCTACAAACAATCAAATACAATTTATTTCATAATTGGAATGCCATTCGCATAATACGTTTAGTATTGAGTGTCATCATTATTGTACAAGCTGTACAAATACACGACGTGTTATTTGGTTTATTAGGCGTTTTCTTTTTATATCAAGCACTGAGCAATACTGGTTGTTGTGCGATGAATACTTGCTCACCAACGCCTACAACAAATTCCAGTACGCAAGAAGTTGCTGTTGAATTTGAAGAAATAAAAAATAATAAAGATGGAAAAAATGCAGAAGAAATCATTTAAAGAATACATACAAGATAATAAACCAGTCTTAGTTGATTTCTACGCAGATTGGTGTGGACCTTGCCGAGTGATGCATCCAATTTTAGAAGAAGTGAAAGCGAAATTAAATGACGATGTTACTGTTATAAAAATAAACATCGATAAAAATGCACGTGTCGCATCGAGCTATCAAATTCAAAGTGTACCTACTTTAATTTTATTTAAAAATGGCCAGATAAAATGGCGACAATCAGGTGTGGTGCCGGCAAATCAATTAGAAAAAATTATACAACAAAACAAATAAAGACAACATGACAACAGCACATTTATATGACGTGAGCGTTCAATGGAATGAAGATAGAAAAGGAACAATGAGCTCTACTGTTTTAACACAAAAAATAGAAGTGGCAACACCACCAGAATTTGCAAAAGGAATGCCCAATATCTGGTCGCCTGAGCATTTATTTGTTGCTGCCGTAAACAGTTGCTTGATGACCACATTTTTAGCTATTGCAGAAAACTCAAAATTAGAGTATCTTAGTTTTGACTCAAAAGCGATCGGAAAACTGGAAATGATAGATGGAAAATACATGATGAGTGAAGTGGAACTACAACCAGAAATTACGATTGCCAATGAACAAGATAAAGAAAAAGCAGAGCGTGTTTTAATCAAATCAGAAAGAGCCTGTTTAATTTCAAACTCAATAAAATCTACCATCGTCTTCAATCCTACTATCACCATTAAACAATAAAAAATGAAACTACATTTTATAGCACTATTACTGACAATCTCTTTTATTTCTACATCGTGCAATTCACAAAATGCTGGACAAGTATTGACACCTACAGCATTTAACGAAAAGATGAATACGACAAGTGATGCTGAAATTTTAGACGTACGAACACCAGAAGAATATGCTGGTGGCTTTATAAAAAACGCACAAAATATCGACTACAACAGTGCCGCTTTTGAAGAAGAAATTTCAAAACTCGATAAGAATAAAACCTACTTCGTGTATTGTCTATCAGGCAAACGCAGTGCGTCAGCGGCAAGTGTTATGCGCAAAAACGGCTTTGCTAATGTCGTTAATCTTGACGGTGGCATCTTAGCATGGCAATCTGCCAACTTACCAATCGTGACAGAAAACAGCAAAGCAGTAGCAGATAAAATCACTATGGAAATGTATCAGCAAATGATAACATCAGACACGCTAGTATTAGTAGATTATTTTGCGCCATGGTGTGCGCCATGCATGAAGATGAAGCCAATGTTGGAAGAAATTGAAAAAGAATATGCCGGCAAAGTAAAAGTTATTCGATTAGATATTAATGAAAATAAACAACTCGCACAGCAATTAAAAATTGCAGAAATTCCAATTTTAAAAACCTTTGTAAAAGGAAAAGAAACTTGGGTACATAAAGGCTATATCGAAAAAGCCGACTTAGTAAAAAATCTATAAATTTAGATGTATTTTTCCGACGAAATAGTAGCAGATTTGTCAGACATTTGATACCTGACAACATCTGCTATTATTTTTACGATAGCAAATAATATGGCACAGGCAATGATAGCTGTGTGATGGTCTAATGATAATTTTTCGGTGACACCTGCATAGAGAAAAGTACCTAATACAACTACAATATGCACGACAATAATATGTGGATCGAGTAGCGTAAAATTGTCATTCGGCGTTGATGTCTTATATTTACCATTCAACCTAAATTGCATCAGATATTCTACCAAATTATAAATAAAAAAACTAGTTAAAGTAATCCTGTAAAAACTGCCTTTCAGTGTCAAAGCATGCGCAAAAGTCAATAATTCACTATCAGAATTTTCTGTGTTCGTAATTAGCAATCCTAGGAAAGTAACTATAAAAAGTAAATAGAAAAGGAAAATACCCGTTCGAAATAAGAAAAAACGAATGGCAAGAAACAGTTTGCCAATCATTGTGATTTCTTTATCACCTTCGGCTGTCAATATTTTCAGCAATTGGAATGTGCTGACAATTAATAATTCTAACCAATATAAATAGACAATGGAAAAAATTGTCCAATTGTATGTTATCACACCATATATTGGAAATAAATTGGTGAAAATAATTAAAGGCAAGGCTGCTCTTTTAAAATTTTGTGATGCTTGATTGTCTATATTGTTATTTTTCATTATTTGCAAAAAATTGGTTTCTGTGTTTCAAATATAATAGCTAATTTTCAGTTATGCCACAACGAGATTTAAACAATATGCGTGAGCAGTATGACGCTGATATCTTATTAGAAGCAAACTGCCATACCAATCCATTTCAACAATTTGATGCTTGGTTTCAAGATGCAATTCAACAAAATATTATAGAACCTAATGCCATGACACTGGCAACGGTTGGCCATGACGGTCAGCCATCTGCTCGAATCGTGTTGCTGAAAAGTTTCGACAAAAATGGATTTGTATTTTATAGCAATTATGAAAGCCATAAAGGAAAGCAAATACAAGAAAATGAAAAGGTAGCTTTATTATTTTGGTGGCAACAAAGACAAATTCGAATTGAAGGAGCTGTACAAAAATTAGATAGAGAAAGTGCTATGCAATACTTTCATTCTCGACCAATTGAAAGCCAAATAGGTGCTACCGTTTCCTTGCAAAGTAGCATAATTGAGAGTCGAGAAATTTTAGATGAAAAATATGATACAGCCTACAAAGCATACGCTAATAAAGTAGTGCCATTGCCTGATTATTGGGGCGGCTATTTGGTGGTGCCTACATTGTTTGAATTTTGGCAAGGCAGAATGAGCAGATTACATGACAGAATTCAGTATTCATTACAAGCAAATCAAGATTGGAAAATCGAGCGACTCTCTCCTTAATGTTTTATATTTTCTTATAGAAAAAAAATAAGCCTCACACGGAGGCTTATTTTATTACTTAGCAGTTTGATTATTTATTTTTTTTCACTGCTTCAGATAATTCTTTACCTGCTTTGAAACGCACGATTGTTTTTGCAGGAATTTTAATTTTAGCACCAGTTGCTGGATTTCTTCCTTCTCTTTTTTCTCTCTTAGAAGTGCTGAAAGTACCAAAACCAATTAACGTAACTTTGTCGCCTTTTTTCAACGTTTTACGAATGCTGTCTAATACAGCGTTCAATGTGTCATTAGCTGCTGCATTTGTTACACCTGCTGCATCAGCGATTACTTTTACTAAATCTCCTTTGTTCATTATTTTCTTATTTAATGGTTAAAAAAACATTATGACACAAAGTTAAATTGTTTATTTAATTATCCAAATAATTAAGCGAAAATGTTAGTAAAAATGGAGGCTTGTGTAAAATTTTGCTTCAAAGTGCTTGCTATTACTGACTTTATGCCGAAAAAGAGGTACCACAACCACAAGTTGATGTAGCATTTGGATTATTAAAAATAAAACCTCTGTTATCCAAACCACCTTTAAAGTCAATTTCACAATCAAGTAAATAAAGTTCTTGCGACTTATCTACATATAAAGGAATTGAATTAATGGAATATACATTGTCATTTTCTTTCTGTGTATCAAATTCCAATACATAAGAAAATCCGGCACAACCACCACCTTTCACGCCAATGCGCAATCCAAATCCGGCTTCGTAGTTTCCATTTTTATACAAGTGCAATATTTCTTGTACCGCATTCTGTGTCAGCGAAATTGGTAATTTATTTACAGTATCAATCCTCATAGCTATTTAACAATAATAAGCAAAGTTAGTTCAATAAATACATTTATTATTCGTTTTAACAAGTAAAGTAAATTCACAAACATAGATTGCAATAAAATTTGTATTTTTAGATTCCTATTTTACATAACATTAACATCAATTCGAAAACAACAAACACATGCTTACTACCATTTTAGAAATTCTTAAATATACTGTTCCTTCATTAGTCGTGTTTGGCGGTGTTTATTCAATTATCAAAGTATTTATAGAAAATGAAAACAAACGAAGAAATCAAGAAATAAATAAATCTCTGTTATTTGAACAACGCAAAGTGTCTTTGCCATTGCGCTTGCAAGCTTATGAGCGCATTCTTGTTTTACTAGAAAGAATTCATCCATTTAGCTTGCTCACCAGAGTATATCAACCGAATATGTTGGTGGCAGAATTGCAGTTAGAATTAATCAAAAGCATACGCATCGAATATGAATATAACTTATCGCAACAAATGTATATCAATGATGATGCGTGGCAAATGGTGTCAACAGCAAAAGAAGAAACAATAAAAGTGATAAATTTATTTGCTTCTAAATTACCTGATGACGCAGACGGCATTGAATTAAACAAAGCAATCTTTAATTATTATATGCAAAGCGATAAAGATGTGCCTGTACAAATTGCCATTAATTATGTAAAAAGTGATGTTAAAAAATTATTCTAAATATATCGCATTTTGGATGCTTGCAATTGTAGTTTTTACAGCATGCAAAACCTACGTACCAATACAAGAAAAATTTAGTCTAAATAAAATAAATAAAACCATAATTGCCGATAGTGCAACGCTCGCCTATTACCTGCCTTACAAAGATTCTTTAGACAAAATAATGAAAATTCCATTGGCAGAACTTGCGGAAGATCTTTCTAAAAAAATGCCAGAAAGCACACTTGGAAATATGATGGCAGATATCTTAAAATTAAAAACGGCTGCATATACGCATCAAACAATTGACGTTGCTATTTTAAATTACGGTGGCATACGCACACCATCACTCAGCAAAGGTACATTAATGGTAGAACATGCTTATTTACTAATGCCATTCGACAATTATTTGGTAGAACAAATTTTAACAGGACAGCAACTCAGCGATTATTGCGACTCATTGGCTATCAAAGGCGGATGGCCTGTTGCTGGTATTGCCTTTGTTATCAAAAATAAAAAAGCAAGTGACATTCGCGTAAACGGCATTCCAATTGACTTGAAAAAAAATTATAGTGTTGCCACAAATGACTACTTGGCAAATGGTGGCGATGGAATGACATTTTTAAAAACAATACCGCAAATTCAAACTGGGAAATTATATAGAGATGCCATCATAGAATACTGGAAAGAGCAAACTAAAGCAGGTAAGAAAATTCAATCTAATCTGGAAAATAGAATCCGTTATGCAGAATAGAAGAACATTTATTAAACAAAGTGTACTTTCTGGTGCCATGCTTACTGCCATAGGCACGCCACTGTCTTTATTGGCTGATAACACAAAAAGCACACTCACTATTTTGCATACTAACGATGTGCACAGTCACATAGAACCATTTGCTGATGACGATAAAAAATATCCTGGTTTAGGCGGCGCTGCGCAGCGAGCCGCCATCATACATGAGATACGAAAAAACAAGGAACACGTACTCTTATTAGACGCTGGCGATATCTTTCAAGGCACACCCTATTTTAATTTTTTTAATGGTGATATCGAAATCGATTTGATGAATAAAATGGGCTATGATGCCGCCACAATCGGCAATCATGATTTCGATGGCGGTATTGATGGTCTTGCAAAACAAATTAGTAGAGCAAATTTCCCATTTGTAAATTGCAATTATGATTTTACCAGCACGCCTGTACATGGCAAAGTGCACAAACATATTATCATCAAAAAAGGCAAATTAAAAATCGGCATTACAGGTTGCGGTGTTGAGCTCGACGGCTTAGTGCCAGATAAATTATATACTTCTACTAAGTATTTAGATCCAATTTCATGTGTGCAAGAACAGGTAGATATTTTAAAACATAATGAAAAATGCCATTTGATTATTTGCCTATCACATTTAGGCTATCAATATCAATCAACAAAAATATCTGATATTATTTTAGCACAACAAACAAATCATATAGATGTTATCATTGGCGGACATACACATACCTTTTTAGATGCACCAGTAAGTCAAAAAAATAAAGACGGCAAAACGGTATATATTAATCAAGTGGGTTGGGCTGGTATTCAAATCGGGCAGCTAGATTATCTTTTCGAAAAAAAATTCAGCAAAAAGTTATCAAACACTCAAACTGTAATTGTTGATAAAAAAACAAGAGGAAAATAATTTTTTTATTAAGGAAATTTTTCTCAACTTAGATTCATCAAAGTTATCCATTTTTAATTTTTAAAAAACCTAATAGAGCGTATGAAAAACAAGCATGAACTTGTGTGGGAAAATTGTCTCAAAATTATCAAAGATAACATTAATGTACAAAGCTTTAAAACCTGGTTCGAACCTATAAAACCTGTAAAACTCGATGCTAACAGTTTAACAATACAAGTACCAAGCCAGTTTTTTTACGAATGGCTAGAAGAACATTATGTCACTTTGCTTCGCAAAACAATTAAGAGAGAATTAGGTGATGATGCTAAACTAGAATATCGCATCTTAATGGATACCTCTAATGGCACCAAAACTGCACCTAAGACTATCGATGTGCCCAATCATAGAGAAGGTGTGTATGGTACAAACGAAGTATCTATGCCAACAATCTTCTCGAGTCCAATGGTAAAAAATCCGTTTGTAATTCCTGGCCTTAAGAAGATACATGTTGACTCGCAACTCAATCCAAACTATACTTTTGATTCATTTATAGAAGGTGACTGTAATAAATTTGCAAGAAGTGCAGGCATGGCAGTTGCCAAATCGCCAGGTGGCACAGCCTTTAATCCTTTAGTAATATATGGTGGCGTTGGCTTAGGTAAAACACATCTTGCACAAGCGATTGGCAATTATATAAAAGTCAATAACTCAACTAAGACTGTTTTATATGTAAGCTCAGAGAAATTTACTAGCCAATTTTTAAATGCTATAAAAGATAATAACACAAATGATTTTATTCATTTCTATCAGCAAATAGATATTTTAATTATTGACGATATTCAGTTCTTCGCCAACAAAACAAAAACACAAGATATTTTCTTCCATATTTTTAATCACTTACATCAAAATGGAAAACAGCTGATATTAACATCAGACCGTGCGCCAAAAGATTTAGAAAATATGGAAGAGCGTCTCTTGTCTCGTTTTAAATGGGGCTTGACTACTGACTTACAAACACCAGACTACGATACACGCATTAGCATCTTACAAAAGAAATTACATGCAGATGGCATCGAGATGAATGAAGATGTAACACGATTTATTGCAACAAACATCAAAACAAATATTCGCGAATTGGAAGGTGTGCTTACGTCTATTTTGGCACAAGCTACTTTCAACAGACAAGATATTACATTAGACTTAGCGAAGAAAACAGTCATCAACTTTGTAAAACATGCAACGAAAGAAATTTCTTTAGACATGATACAAAAAACAGTATGCGATTTCTTTGAAGTGCCTGTAGAAAAACTAAAAGAACCAACCCGTAAAAGACAGTTTGTGCAAGCACGCCAATTATCTATGTTTTTTGCAAAAGAATATACCAAGTCATCATTGAAAGCAATCGGGCATCAATTTGGCGGCCGCGACCACAGCACCGTTATACATTCTTGCCAAGCCGTGCGCAATCTTATCGATACAGATGAAGAATTTAGAGACTCAGTCGAAGAATTGAAAAAACGAATTGAATTGAGTTTATAAAATCTAGTTTATAGAAAAAAGGATCCTGCTAAGCAGGATTTTTTTTTGAAAAAAACATTATCAATTTATTAAAGCAATAAATGCAGATTTTTTTTGCAGTATATTTGCAAAGTTCTTTAAAAAACCTATCTTTGCCGTCCCAAAGTTCTTGTAAAGAAATAAGGAGGTGAGGTGGGTGAGTGGCTTAAACCACCAGTTTGCTAAACTGACGTACGGGAAACTGTACCGAGGGTTCGAATCCCTCCCTCACCGCAGCAAACAATCCAACCAATCGGGATGTAGTTCAGTCCGGTTAGAATGCCTGGTTTGGGACCAGGAGGTCGTTGGTTCGAATCCAGCCATCCCGACTAACCAAGAAAAAGCTTCGCAGCAATGCGAGGCTTTTTTGTTTTTATAAAAACGTCCCGTCCTTAAATAACGATAAGCTTATTTAAGCTAATCCATGAAAAACCTAATTAACGCGCTCTGTCTTACAATTAAAATTTTGTAAAAAGAACGCAAATATTTTCGTATGCTTTATATTATATTGAAATAATAAATCATTGGTTTTTAGAAAAACGATAGGAAATTATTTAAGTATGCATTTTATGACATCTATCATAATAAAACGTTATAAAGCATGACATTACGCATCTCAACTTCGCTCCTTTTGGCTTAAAATTGTAATGTAATTTTTAACCAAATTCAACAAAAATGAAAAATTATCTTTTAATGCTATTTGCAGTTACAATGTTACTATTTACTGCATGCAAGAACAATGAAGCAGCAGGCGATGCTGGTGCTGCAAGTGAAGAGTCTTCTCCTGCTGTCGGACAATCAGGTGTGCAAGATGATGTATCCAATCCTAACATCGTTCAGGTGGCTGCTGGCAGCAAAGACCACAGCACTTTAGTGGCTGCTGTTAAAGCAGCAGAACTGGTTGACGCATTAAGTAATGCTGGTCCGTTCACCGTATTTGCACCAACGAATGCTGCTTTCGATAAGTTGCCGAAAGGAACTGTTGAAGGGCTTTTAAAACCTGAGAAAAAAGAAGATTTAAAAAACATCTTAGAGTATCATACTTATGTTGGCTCTTTAAAAGCAGAGTATTTCCAAGATGGACAATCTTTTGAGCAAGTGAACGCACAAAAGGTGACAATATCTGTAAAAGATGGAAAAACTTATGTGAATGGCACTGCGGAAATTGTTGCATCTATACCTACTTCAAATGGCATGATACATGTGGTTAATGAGGTATTGCTTCCACCGACAAAATAATCTTTTGAAATAATAAAATGGGTTTAATTAATGCGCCTTTGAATTCTTCAAAGGCGCATATTTTTTAGTCTGCTGCATAAATCGAATTTATTTCTTTACTATAGCGTTCAGCTATAATTTTTCGTTTTGGCTTCATTGTAGGCGTCAGTTCTCCACTCTCCACAGACCATTCATTTGGCAGTGCAACAAACTTTTTAATCTGTTCCCATTGGCCAAAATTTTCGTTATATTTTTTTATTTCTTTATCTAATAATGACAATACTTGTTTGTCTTTTATCAACTCTTCATTTGACAATACAACTACGCCATTTTTTTAAGCCCATGCAATTAGTTGCACAAAAGATGGTACTATTAATGCCGATATATATTTTTTATCATCGCCACCAACTACCATTATCTGTTCGATGTATGGGCTTTCTTTCATTTTATTTTCTATCACTTGTGGCGCAATATATTTTCCACCTGCTGTTTTAAATAGCTCTTTTTTCCTATCAGTAATTTTTAAAAATTTATTGCCATTTTTTTCTACCCATGTACCGATGTCGCCTGTGTGAAACCAACCATCTTTATCGATTACTTCTGCTGTTAAATCAGGTCGTTTATAATAGCCTTTCATAATATTTGGACCTTTGGCAATAATTTCACCGTCTTCTGCCATTTTAATTTCTACACCAGGAATTGGAATACCAACGGTACCAATACAACGTTGTTTTTCATCGACTAAATTACAACTCAAAACTGGCGATGTTTCTGTAAGGCCATAACCTTCTAATACATTTACGCCAGCTGCCGTGAACAGCGTAATTAATCGTGGTTGCATTGCTGCCGCACCCGTTATGATAAAGTGAACATTTCCACCTAATGCTTCTTGCCATTTGCTGAATACTAATTTCCTTGCTATTGCTAATTGTGCATTATAAATCCAACCTTTATCAGTGCCAATTTCATATTGAGCACCTAATTCCATCGACCAATCGAACAATAACTTCTTAGCGCCCGTTAATGCCGCACCTTTCGCCATAATTTTCTCATATACTTTTTCCAATAATCGAGGAACTGTGGTAAAACAATATGGCTTTACTTCTTGCAAATTATCTGCAATAGTTTCCAAGCTCTCGGCATAATGAATATGAATTCCAAAACATAAATAGGCATAAAACACCATTCTCTCAAAGCTATGACACAAAGGCAAGAAGCTCAAAGATTTTTCTCCTATCACAAACGGCGTAACCTCTTTCACACTGATTACATTTGACACAATATTTTTATGCGTGAGCATCACTCCTTTCGGATTTCCTGTAGTGCCAGAAGTGTAGATAATGGTAGCCAAGTCGTCTTCTGTCACTGTTGCTTTAATATTTTCGATTGCTGTAATATCAATATTTTCAGGCAATGCAGACCAAAATGATTTGGCATCTTCGGTTTCATCAAAAGTATAAATTCCTTTTAATGAAGTGCATTTTTGCAGCAGTGGTTTTACCTTTTGTAATATGGTATTATCGCCAACAAAAGCATATTTAATTTCTGAATCATTAAAAATATATTCATAATCATGCTCTGAAATAGTTGGATACATCGGCACGACAGTAACGCCGATTTGTTGTGCACCAAAATCTGTAAAATTCCATTCGGGTCTATTGTTCGCAATCACAGCAATTTTATCATCTTTCTGCAAGTTCAATGATAATAGCAATTGGCTTACTTTATTGGCTATTTGTTGCACTTCTTGAAATGAATAATGCTTCCATTTATTATTTACTTTTGAAGCAAGGAATAAGTTATTTGGATTTTCATTGACATGATTGGTCAATAAGTCGAATAAGCGTTTAAATTCCATTTTAGTCAGGTTAAGTATGAATATTTTATTTTATTAATTTGCTAATCGCTTTAAATGCTGGTGTGCCTGCTTCTTGAATTAATTGAAATAACAACATTTCTGTAGATACAATAAAAGCACCAGACTGACGCATTCTCTCGAGTGCCAAATTTTTATTCTCGGCAGTTCGAGAGGAAACCGCATCTGCAACTACATGAACATCAAAGCCCGCAGCGAGTGCGTCTAATGCTGTTTTTAGCACACAGATATGCGATTCAACACCACATAGAATCAATGTATTGATATTGTTTTTCTTCCAGCTTTCTAATAATTGCTGTGACTGCATACAACTGAATGCAATTTTTTCTACTAAAGTAATATCAGAAGGCATCTCTATCGCTGTGCAAGTATTTCCTAAACCTGCTGGATATTGCTCTGTGATGTAGCTTGGAATTTGCAGAATTGATGCACCTTTTAACAAGCGGTTTGCGTTGGCAAATATGAGTTCTGCTTGTTGCATTACAGGCATTAATTTGTCTTGAATATCAATGACTACTAATGCAGTTGTTTCTTTGTTTATTAATCCGATATTTTTCATAGCAATTACATTGAAATAGAACCTTTTCTAAATTCGCTTTTGCCGATAATAGCATTAATAATATAAGGCATACCTTTTCTAGTGTTTTTTAATGCGGCCAGCACAGATTCATTAAATGCTTCCATTGTTTCTACTCGATCGCCAGCTGCTCCAAATGCTTTGCCTATCATTTCATAATTGGAATGTGCTAATGTTACAGCGCAATCGCTTTCTAAGAAATCTACTTGGTCGCGAGCTATCTGTGCCCAACAAGCATCATTTCCAATAAGTGAAATCACAGGCAAATTATGTCGAACGAATGTATCATATTCCATTAAGCTATAACCAGCACTTCCATCGCCATAAATAATCCAAACATCTTTTTCTGGATAAACCAATTTTGCACCTAAAGCAAAACCAGCACCAACGCCGAGCGTTCCAAATACGCCTGGATCTAACCATGAAAGTGGCGATCTCGCTTTTAGAGTATATGCTGATGTTGCCACAAAGTCGCCGCCATCAGCAACTAAAATAGTATTATCACTTAATAGTGTATCTAGCGACCTGAACAGTTGTACTGGATTTATGCCATTCAATTTATCTTTCGCTTGTGCATCAATATTGCGTTCACGTTCTTCATCTCTTTTCTGAAGTTTGCTTATCCATTCTGGATTATTGATTGCATAATTCTTAGCTAATTCTATAATAAAATCTTGAGGATCGGCATGTATTCCAATTGTTGGCCTTTTATTTTTGTATAAATCTTCTGTGCTTCTATTGATTGAAATAAAAGGACGATGTCCTATGTGATTTCCATAGTCTAATCTAAAATCATTAGGCACGCCAGCTAACAAAATTAAGTCTGCTTCTTTGATTGCCTCTTTACGTTTATGGCGCATTTGCAAGTTGGCATCTTTGCCTAACAAACCTCTCGCCATACCGCTCAAATACACTGGAATGCCTAATTTTACTACTGCTGCAGCTAATTCATCTGCTTTATTAGGTTGCATTAATGCACCACTGCCAATAATCATCAACGGATTTTTTGCTTCTTTTAGCATGGCTACCGCTTTAGCAATGTCAGAAGATTGATGGTTTGGAATTGTAAACGATTGTGGTTCGTGAAAACGAATTTTGTCTTTATCTTCAAATAAGAGACGTGCGTGTCTATTTACATACCATTGGATGACTCGCTCTTGCATATTACGTGGTGGAACGTCTTTACTTTTTGCGCCATACCATTCGCGCACCAATTCTTCGTTATATAAAGTATCGATTGGACACTCAACAAATACAGGACCTGGAATGCCTTCTTGTGCTACTGCAAAAGCACGCTCTAATGTAGGAGCAATTTCTTTTACTTTTGTGATGCGAGCAGCCCATTTTACTACTGGTTTCATCAAGCTCATTTGGTCGATATCTTGTAATGAGCCTCTACCTTTTAAAATCGTTGCTGCACCACCACCTAATACGATTAATGGCGATTGAGCCATGTATGCATTTTTAACTGCAGTAATCGTATTGGTTAACCCTGGTCCTGCTGTAACAGCTGCTACTCCAGGCACGCCAGTCAATCGAGATACCGCATCTGCTGCAAAAACGGCATTTACTTCGTGTCTAGTATCAACAACGCGAATGCCTATTTTTTGTGCACTAACAAAGATGGGAGAAATATGTCCTCCACAAAGTGTAAAAAGAAATTTTACGCCATGATTTTGTAAAACTTTTGCAATGATTTCGCCTCCGTTCATAATTTGTTTTTTTATGTATTTATGTTAAAAATTATTTTCTATTGACTCTTGTTTTTATTACTCGATGAAAAAATCAACATTATATTCAAACATCATTCTGACATCTCTTTTGGTATGATATTTTTTTGAATGATGTTGGATATATTGATGGAACGTTTTTTAATTAAATCTGCATTTTTGCCTGCATATAATTCATCGACTGTATCTGAAAACAACTTATTCCAGCGTTGGAAATGTGATTTTTTAATATTTGTCAATTGATGTAAATGTCGATGTAAATGAAGCGGATTACCCTCATAATTTCCAGAGAAGAATAGCATATTTTCCCAAAAATTATACATCGTATTTAAGTGCTTTTCCCAATTAAACCCTTCAGGGTTCGTGAAGAAAGATTGCAATAGTTTATCTTCTTTGATTTTTGCATAAAACGCATTAACCAATGTTTCGATATCTTTTCTATTTTTTATGTCTTTTTTCATTTTATTTCACTTTTATATTTTATAAAAGCTGCTCAATTATTATAAATCTTTTTTTCTAAATCTTACTAATGAAATCCAATAGGGAACAATAAACCACAAACAGAGTAAACACAAACTGATAAGGAATCCTAAAGTCGTGCCAAAGAAATCTTTAAAAATGGCACCTGTATAACCTAGCATTGCTGAAACATCTAGATGAAGCAATATCAAAATTCTTGCTAAATCGACAGGACTGAGTGCTGTAATAATGACCATTATTTTCTCAATTGGATAATCAGAAAATTGAAATAATAAGAACAACACAATACCATCAAACAACAAACAAAAATACAACCATAACATGATGGACATTCCTATGCCTTTTGCCTTGTCGCGTGTTGTAATAGAACTTAAGAAGGCAATGGAAATAAACACAACTGATATTATTACACCTAAGAGCAACATCATAACGCCTGTATTTATTGGTGCATAAATTAATAATGGAATTCCCGCACCAATGATAAATGAAACGATAAACGACATAGACAAGCCGATAAAAAGGCTAAACCAAATTTTTTTTCTAGCTATTGGCTGACTCAATAATAATTCAATAAACTCAGCACTGTTATAAATATAAATAGTTGTAAATAAGATGGACACCAACGGAACTGTCAGTAAAATAATATTCAACAAGGTAAGCATGCCTTTAGTACTGCTATCTTCTAAGCTGAAAGCACTCCATGACAAAACAGCCAACATGATAGTATATGCTACAACTATTTTATTTTTGAGAATATCGATGATTACATATTTTATTATTCTGTTCATGACTTAACACTTTGATTAATTGTAGATTGTGTGATTACATCTTTATTTCCTATTTTATTTTTTAAGATAAAAGCAATTGCTTTCGATATTTTTGTTTCTCCAGTATCATTTCTAAGCTGTTCTACGCTATGATGAAATTCTACTCTTCCATCTTGCATGAAAATAATTTGTGTAATCAAATCATCTAATTCACTAAGTAAATGTGATGTAATCAGAATTAGTTTTCCTTTGTTTTTTTCTGTTATAATTTTTTCTTTTAAGATTTCTGAAGCCAAAGGATCGAGCCCTGCCGTTGGTTCATCTAAGATTAAAATATCAGGATTAAATAAAAATGCTAAAGCTGCGCTTACCTTTTGTGTAGTGCCTCCAGATAGTGTTCCCATTGCTTTGCCATAAAGATGTTCCAATTCAAAAGACTTTATCAAATCTTCGTCTAGTGTTGATGTTGTTTGCCTGATTTCTTTCATCATTTGTAAGACTTGGCCAATCGTCATGTTTTGTGGATACCTACCAATTTGCGGCATATAGCCAATATGTTTACGATATTCGAAATTGGCTTTTGTATTTTCGCCGTTTACAATGATTTCGCCACTATCAGGAATTACCATTCCTAAAATAGATTTGATGAGCGTTGTTTTTCCGCAGCCATTTGGGCCAATCAGTGCAATACATTCGCCTTTGTTGCATTGCAAATCGATGTGTTTTAACACTTCGAGTTTGGAAAAACGTTTTGATATTTGTTGGATGTTTATCATAGCAATAGTGGTCGCATTAGCGGTGAATTATCAATAAAATTATCAGGAGTAAGACTAGGAATAATTTTTTCTGATTTATCTAAAAGTGTTACCATAAAGCTTCTAAATAGTAACATGGCTGGTGGATTTTTTTCCACTATAACAGAAAACAAGCTTAAAGGATGGTAAGGCAAATCTCCAATTTTATCTTTATTTAAATCATAGCCTTCGTATTTGTCCCAATAATTATTATCGAATGTATTGAGCACCAATGTACCGTTAGTACTAATATCAAAGGTGTTGGCAATAAAGTTATTTTTCTTGATGGTGTTGTCCATACAACTTGCTTGTATTTTCATTCCCCAGCCATTTTGCTTAATGCTGTTTTTTTCAGCAATGATACGGCTTGTGCCTTCCATAAAAATGCCTGTTGTATTATTTTCAAAATGGTTGCCAACAATATAGCTATCTGAAATTTCTTTAAGCAATAAACCATACGCTGCATCACCCCAATTTTCAGAAAAGTAATTGTTATACATTTTCACATTTTTTGTAAACATCACGGCAACACCTGCACCATTGTTTTTAAAGACATTACAAATGTATGCATCATCGTTAGAGAACATAAAATGCAGGCCATATCTAATGTTGTTGTTGGCAATATTCCGCCAGATAGTAGAGCCTGTCACAAATTCAAAATAAATGCCATCGCGATGTCCATCTACTTTATTACCTATTATCAAAAGGCTATCGCTTTTCCAACAATGAATACCATTTCCGATTTGTTGTTCTTCGATGCCATACGCTTTTATTTTGTTATTTCTAATGATGCAATGCTTGCCATATTGAATATAAATTCCAAAAAAATTATCTTCTAGTATGCAGTTTTGTATCACCACATAATTGCTGTTATATACTTTTATGCCTCCAGGATCATCTAATGTAGCCACGCTTGAGCGTTGTATTACAAAGCCATCTATTGTAACATTATTTGATTTAACAGAAAGTACTTCATACTTTTTTTGTCCATCAAGAATTGGCAGATTTTTCCCTACTAAGCTTAGCGGTTTATCAATGACAATATTACCTTCTTTATATACGCCTTTTAATACAATTATCGAATCGCCAGGCGATGCAACATGTACAGCAGTTTTTATTTTTGTATATGGCTGTCCTTTCCCTACAACAATAGTTTTTCCAAGTACGTTGTGTACTAAGAAAAATAAAAAAACGATATAGAAAAATCTATTCAATTTATAAATTTAAAGACTTCCAATCCAATACACTTGTGTTTAATTTTTTTGCATATTCTTCTGCTTTCGCCTTGTCAGAAAATGCAGCAACATTACCGCCCATAGGACTTTTAACATCAGCATGTTTTACATAAAATGCAGTTTCTACTGGTGTTAACAAGGTAGGTGTTGCAAAGTCTGCAACATACATCGCACCTATCGGCACCTGTTTATTTTCTGTGATATAGCCATGTAAACAAGAGATATCATCAAACTTATATGCTCTTCCTTTTTTTGTAATGACTTCTGTTCCAAATCGTCCATCGGCGATTGACATTTTACAATAATCACAATTATCTATATTTAATTTTATTGCTTGCGGTTCTGTGCTTACGCATGAAGTAAGTAGCGCAATAGATAAGAGCGAAAGCAATATGCTTACAACAGGTTTTTGTTTTTTAAATTTAGAAAACCATCCTGCCTCGATGCTTACTGCTGCTAACATAAACACGCCACAAATAATAAACAAGCAGCCACCATAAGATGGAATAGAAAAAGCGCCAAAATTCAATAGTTGTTTAAAGCCGATTAGCGGTGGTTGATATGCCATGCCTGGCACAACAATCGCTGCATTTGGGTCGAGGTTGTGGCCATAATCATATTCCCATCTATAAAAATCTATCATAGAAAGCACACCAAATAATGCGAATGCAATAAATAAAATATACACCAATTTCTTTTTGCCAATAAGTGCAGTAATCAAAGCAAATAATGCGAAAGCACCAATAATATATGGCAATACAGTGAATTCAATAAAATCATCAGCATGCAATGTTTTCATACCGATGTAATGGTTAAGTCCATTTATTATTTCAACATTGCCACCAAGTTTATACGTATAAATCAATAATTGTAAGCCTTCTGGATACTGCGGTGCATCTAAATCAATTCGCCAAAGTGGTACAAAAATGGAAATGACTAAAAAAACTGAAGAAAGAAATAATAATATCCGAGACAAATTGGATATTTTTTGTTCATTGACCTTGTCCATGATTATGATTTAAAATTAAAAATAAAAGGAGCAGAGAAATGAAATTTCGCTGCTCCTTAAAAAAATGTTCACTTATTTCTTATTTCGCAGCTGGTGCTGGTGCTGGCTCTGTTTTTCCGATGTGGAAAGACAGTGGCACATTGCTACCTGCTGGCGATACGCGTACATATCCTTGCATTTCTTGGTGTAAAGCACTACAGAAGTCAGTACAATACATTGGGAAAATACCTGTTCTATCTGGTACCCATTTTAAAGTTACTGTTTCACCAGGCATGATTAATAATTCGCCATTGTTTGCTCCTTTAATTGCGAAACCATGAGGAACGTCCCAATCTTGCTCTAAGTTTGTAACGTGGAAATAAACTTCATCGCCCATTTTAATACCTTCAATATTATCAGGTGCTAAGTGAGAGCGAATAGCAGTCATAAATACATCAACACGATTACCGTTGCGTATTACTCTAGTTTCTTTTTCACCTTTTGACACATAAGGATGTTTGTTGTCATCAATTTTAAAGATTTTCACTTGATTTTTAGAAATCAAATCAGCAGGCACTGCTTGCGCGTAATGCGGTTCACCAATAGTAGGATAATCTAAAATTAATTTCATTTTCTCACCGCTGATGTCATACAATTGTGCACTTTGAGACAACTCAGGACCAGTAGGTAAATAACGGTCTTTTGTAATTTTGTTGTAAGCAACCAAGTATTTACCAAATGGTTTTTTAGTATTACCACCAGGCACCATTAAGTGGCCCACAGAGTAGTAAGTTGGCTGTCTGTCGATTACTTTCAAGTCTTTAATATTCCATTTCACAACTTCAGAAGACACGAAGAAAGAAGTATAAGCATTACCATTCGCATCAAACTCAGTATGCAAAGGTCCTAAGCCTGGTTTTTTTACTTCGCCATACAATGCTGCTTCGTATTTAATTACAGGAATACCATCATATTTTTCAGCTTCGAATTGTTTATCCGCAATTGCTTTTTGGATTTTATCAAAGCTAAACACTGGCAATAAAGCTGCTAATTTACCACTACCTACAATGTACTCACCTGTTGGGTCAACGTCGCAACCGTGTGGTGATTTAGGGCATGGAATAAAATATACGATATCAGGGAATTCAGCCACATCTAATACAGTCACTTCATTTTTCATTTCTGAAGTAGCGGTATGTGTTTCTTCGCTGAATTTATTATGCGCATATTTTGCAGTTTGTTTCTTGCCTTTTCCTGCTTTGATATATTCTTCAGCTTTTTTCCAGTTTACAGCCATGATGAAGTCTTTATCTCTTTGAGATGCGTTTACTTCTAACAATGTATTTGCTTGTTCTGTATTATAAGTACTGAAGAAGAACCAGCCATGAGATTTGCCTTTACCAGCACGAGCTAAGTCAAAGTTAACACCTGGCGTTTTTAATTGGAATGCAACATTCATTTCTCCATTTTCTTTATTTACAGAAACAAAGCTAATGTGACCTTTGAAGTTTTGTTTATAGGTGCTGATAGGAACGTCGCCATTCACATTGTCTGCTGGCACGCTAAAGCGAGTACCTGCAACAATGTATTCAGAATTTTCTGTTCCGAACGGTGAACTGTGATTACCGCCACTATTTGGTAATTCTAAAATTTCTGCTGTACGGAAAGTTTTTAAGTCGATACGTGCTAAACGAGGTGTGTTATTACCATTAACAAAAACCCACTTACCATCAGCTACACCATCAGTCATTGACATTTCAACGTGGTGCAAGTCATCCCATGGAACAAAGCCATGCGATGTATTCAACATCGGTTTTGTTTCTTCGCTGTAGCCCCAGCCTTTTTCTGGGTCAACAGAGAAAACAGGAATCACGCGTAACAGACGACCACTTGGTAATCCGTACACACTTAATTGTCCGCTGAAACCACCTGACACGAAGTTATAGAATTCGTCGTATTTTCCTGGTGCGACGTACACTTTTTGAGCAGCATCGCCACTTACAGCGCTTCCTGCATTTTTTGGTTTACATGCTGTGAACGTTAGCATAGAGATAGCAACTACCACTAAGGTCCCGAATATGCCCTTTTTCATATGATTTATTTTTAGTTTAAAAAGTCTTGACTATTTTACGCCGTCATTTTTACGCATAAACTCGTAAAGTTGTCTTGCCTCATCATCAGAAAGATTTTGATTTGGCATTCTCACTAAACAAATTTCCAATTGTGCTTGTGCTTCTGGATCTTTATCCAACATTACATCTGTATTTGTAATGAAGTTCATAATCCATTCTGGTGTTCTTTTTTTAGTTACATCTTTCCAACCTGGACCCACTAATTTTTCGTCAGTTAATTTATGGCAAGATGAACATTTAACACCATATACCTTTTCACCACTTGATGCTAATGCTGCATCTAATGTTGCGCCAACTTCTACGTTTGTAAATTTACCTTCACCTCTTTTAGGATCGTAAGAAGGATTTCCATTTTCAGTAGTTGCTGGTGCTTCTGTACTTTCAGTGCTTTCAGTACCTTCCGTAGAGAAGTCATCTTTGTTCGGATTTGAATTACATGCATTAATAATTACCATAGCTGCGGTAATAGACATAATTAAAAATAATTTTTTCATACTTGATATTTTTTTTCGTGTACAATGTTAGTACAAGTTAATAAAATAAATTATGATTATCGTCATGTTTTGTCAAAATTTGACCATTTTGGCGTATGATTTATATCATATTATTGGGTGCCGAATGTCATGTTTAGCATTTATGTTTCTATATACCTTTATAATAATATGTTGTTGAGAAAGACACACTGTATATGGAAATGATTCATGAAGATATTTTATTAACGCTTGGTGCCGTATATAAGCGCGTAAAAAAAGGAGAATATATCTTTCGTGAAGGTGCAAAATGCTATTACTATTATCAATTAGTTCAAGGAAAAATAAGCTGGTTAAACTTAGATGAAGATGGAAAAATTTTCATTCAATCGATTATTGAACCTGGTGAAAGTTTTGGAGAGTTACCCTTATTTGACGGCGAACCCTATGCTGCAAGTGCAATTGCCGAAACAGATTGTATTATTTTGCAATTACCAAAGAGTGCTTTCCAATTATTGCTAAAAGAAAATACTGATATTCTATTTAGTTTTAATAAACTCTTGGCACAAAGAATGCGATATAAGTTTTTACTTTTAAAAGATGTTGCCTATCATACACCAGAACAGCGCATATTGACATTATTACATCACTTTAAGCAAAAAGAAGCACGACACAATGGACATGCCGATTTTAAAATAGACTTCACTCGACAACAATTAGCTGCAATGAGCGGTCTGCGAGTAGAAACAGTCATCCGTGTTATTAAAAACCTCAGCAAAAAAGGTCAGTTGTATATTCAAAGAGGAAAGGTATTTATGTTAAATAATGAAAATAGTATTTGAAATCTTACGTCTGTTTCTCCTATCTTTGCAATAGAAATACTCATTCATGAACACCGACTCATACATTCGACGATATCTTAAAATTTCATTATTAAACATAGCCATTGTGGCATTACTAGGCTCTATACTTCGATATAAAATATTGTATTCATTGCCATTTTTAGATCAAAAACATGTACAACACAGCCATTCACATTTTGCATTTGCTGGCTGGGTAACACAGACATTAATGGTATTAATGGTAGCCTATCTTTCTAAGCAAAAAAATGAAAATAAATTTATCGATTATAAAAATTTACTGATTGGCAATTTGCTTAGTGCGTATGGCATGCTGCTTGCTTTTCCAATACAAGGATATGGATTTGTGTCCATTACTTTTTCTACTTTATCTGTTTTTGTATCTTACTTTTTTGCTGTCAAATATTGGAAAGATTTATCGTCAATAAAAAGCCACAACACCACTCATTTATGGTTCAAAGGCGCATTGATTTTTGCTGTTATTTCATCTATCGGCACCTTTGCGCTTGCCTATATGATGTCGAATAGGATAGCGCATCAAAATTGGTACTTAGCTTCTATTTATTACTATTTACATTTTCAATACAATGGTTGGTTTTTCTTCGCATGTGCTGGTTTATTACAATCTATTTTGCCAGCAGGTATTGTACATCAACACAAAAAGTTAAGTTATATATTTTGGTTATTTGCCAGCTCATGTGTACCTGCCTACTTACTATCGACGCTTTGGATGAAAATGCCAAGTTGGCTCTATGGAATAGTCATCATAGCAGCACTCATGCAAGTTGTTGCATGGTATATGTTTATACAAATTTTATTACAACACCGTCAATTGCTCAAAGATAAATTCTCTTCACATGGGGCTTGGGTGCTCATCTTATCTGCAATGGCGTTAAGTATTAAACTGATATTACAAATTGGCTCTACAATTCCTGCATTAGGGCAATGGGCATTTGGCTTTAGATCAGTGGTTATTGCTTATTTACACTTAGTGTTATTAGGTGTTATTTCTTTGTTTTTGCTTGGATTTATTTTTACAGAAAAACATATCAAAGTGACCAAGCTCAGCACATTGGGTTTATGGATATTTGTAGCAGGTGTTTTTTTAAATGAATTTATTTTATTGTTACAAGGCGTTGCTTCCATAAAATATATTCTTGTTCCCTATAGCAATGAAGCCTTACTAGTAACTGCTCTTATTTTATTAAGCGGTGCGCTGATGATGTTTATTTCTAAGTTCAGAAATGAATAAAAAAAAGATTCGCGATGCGAATCTTTCACAAAAAATATACAGTACAATTTTTAGACAGTAGTATCGTCAATTGTTGCTTCTGGTGCATTATTTTTTACGCTAGAAATGCCATTGTCGCGGCTGGCTACGCTTTCATATAATTCGCTAGTGCCAATTACTTGTCCATTTCCTGCTTTTAGATTAAAATAAGGTTTGCCGTTTTTTGATTCATTTTTTTCGTAACGATTATCGTCAGCAGCATTTGATTTAACAGAGTTGATGCCATTTAGGCAAGCTGGCTTAGTCGTATAAGCTTCGCTTTTCAAAATCGATTGTCCATTGCCGGCAACTAAGTTAAAATAGAACTGTCCGTCCTTTTGTGTTTTAATTACAAATTTTCCCATGATATTTTTATTTTATTTAAAGATACAAATTAGTTATAATTGGTTGCAGCATTAATTCTTAAATTATCCAAAATCACTTTCATTTACATCTTTTACGCTTCCAAATCCGATGACGTCATCAGCGGTATCTTCGTCATTTAATTCAGAAGCACGTTTGATGGTTTTGCCACCATACTTGTCTTTAATTTCGTAAATAGCTTTTCGCACTTTGTTGTTTTTGATATGTGTATTGTCAAAAAAATTAAGTTGTAAAAATTCGTCATTAATAAAATTTTGCACAACAACACCAATTCTAATAATATTGTTATTGAGTAATTGTTGTGAGCATTTATTTTTTTGTTCAAATACTTTCATCCTATCTAATAAAATATGGAATAATTCCATACCATCTTGCAAAGGTTGTTCGGTATGAAAATTATCGTGATAGCCTGTTTCCATTTCTTCATACTGAATAAAAAATTGCACATGCTTGCAAAACAAATGTTTTTTCATCATGCGTTTTTCCAAAGTGATGCAAAGCATCATCATGATATCTTTGAGGTGCTGCACCTCTTTTCGTTGCTCTTTAGACACCATACGCATTGCCGACATGTTTTTGTACTCATCAGTCGTGTGCATATCCACTTCTTGAAAATGCAAACGATGATACCAATGCAAACCGATAATACTTTTGCAAGCGGCTCGCAGCTTCTCTGGTGTAGAATGTCGTAAATCATAAGGAGTATAAATTCCTGCTTTATTTAAGCGCAGTTTCATGCCTTTGGCTATACCAGGCAAATCTGTTAATTCCAATTTTTTTAAAACCTGATCAATATTTTCAGGTGTAATAATCGTCAAGCCATCAGGCTTTTGAATATCAGATGCCAATTTTGCCAAAAAAGCATTTGGTGCAATACCTATAGAACATTTCAGATAATCGCCAACCTCTTCTGTGATATCTTTTTTTATTTTCTTTGCCACTTCCACCACATCTGGATAAATATTTTTATATGAAGTCAAATCCATTACAGCTTCATCGATGCTTCTTGGAATGACATCATCGGCATAGCGTTTTAGAATTTTCATGATACGCGCATGAAAGGTTCTGTATTTATCTGGATTTGTTTCTAAAGGCACTAAGTCTGGACAAATTTTCATTGCCTCATTTAGGCGAATGCCCAATTTTACACCTCGTTTTTTTGCTTCGATAGATGGCGCAATCACACAACCATATTTACCAGTATATACGCAAACGGCGACAGGTCTGCCACGCAACCAATAGTTGGTTTGTTGTTCGCAACTTGCAAAAAAACTATTCATGTCTATAAACAAGACACGTGCTTCTAATTTTGTTTGCAAGGAGTTCTGATTCACAAGTTGAAAGTTAAGAGATATTAATTTAATAAGCTAAAAATCTTAAATCCTAAATCTAAAATTGTAATTTTATCGCATGAATTTACCATCAATCATCGTTATTGGCGCTGACCATGCAGGCTATGAATATAAAGAAGCAATCAAAAGTTATTTAGCTAAAAATAATGTGGAAATTATTGATGTAGGCACAAATAGCTTAGACAGTTGTGATTATCCAGATTATGCACACGCCGCAGCAAACGAAATTGAAACGGCAAATGTAGCGTTTGGAATACTGATATGTGGGTCTGCGAATGGCGTTGCAATTACAGCGAACAAACACCAAAAAATAAGAGCTGCTTTATGTTGGAAAAATGAGATTGCCAGCTTAGCTCGTCAGCATAATGATGCCAATATTATTTGCCTACCAGCACGTTTCATCACTATTGACGAAGCAGCAGAAATGGTACATACTTTCTTGACTACCGAATTTGAAGGCGGAAGACATCAGAAGCGAGTGGATAAAATTTAATACAAATGATTGATGCTGAGAAATAGATTTTTTTGGTTTTATAAGAATTTTTTGAAGAATATCACTAAAATTTAACATAAAATCCTCATTTTCACTTCGATATTTATCGATATCATTTCCCTATTAACTAATTAATTACTATCTTTGCAATCCGAAATTTTTCGGAATTTAAAATTAATCCATTATGAACAATTACGAAACGGTTTTTATTACAACGCCGGTGCTCAGTAACGATGAGTACACAAGAACCGTAAAAAAGTACGCAGACCTTATCGAGAAGGCTGGCGGAAAAGTGGTTCACAAAGAAGATTGGGGCATTAAGCAATTAGCTTATCCAATCCAAAAAAAGACAACAGGTTTCTATACTTTGTTGCAATTTGAGGTTGACGCTCAATTTATCCGCAAATTCGAAGTAGAATTTAAACGCGATGAGAACATCATGCGTTTCTTAACTACACGATTTGACAAACACGCGTTGGCGTATTCAGAACAACGCAGAAACAAACTAAGTGGTAAATCTAAAAAAGCGGAGGCATAACATGGCAACACAAGACGAAATCAAGTTCTTAAACTCGCCAAAAATTGGCTTGCAAAAGAAAAAATACTGCCGATTCAAAAAAAGCGGTATCAAGTACATCGACTACAAGGATCCTCAGTTCTTGTTGAAATTTATTAATGAACAAGGAAAATTATTGCCTCGTCGTATTACTGGAAACTCATTGAAGTTCCAACGTAAAATTTCACAAGCTGTGAAAAAAGCGCGCCACTTGGCTTTATTACCTTATGTTACTGACCTTTTAAAATAATACAATCATGGAAGTCATTTTATTAAAAGATATAGAAAACTTAGGTACTAAATTCGATGTAGTGTCAGTAAAACCTGGCTACGGTCGTAACTACCTTATACCACAAGGATTTGCTCAAGTAGCAAATGCTTCGAACAAGAAGCACAACGAAGAAATCAAGAAGCAACAATCTGCAAAAATTGCTAAATTAATCGAAGATTATAAAGCATTAGCAGAGAAATTGAAAGCTTCTAAAACAATAGTAGGAGCAAAAGCAGGTACTACTGGTAAATTATTCGGAAGTGTAACAAACATTCAAGTTGCAGAAGCTTTGAAAAAACAATTCGACTTAACAGTGGACAGAAAACGAGTTCACATCATCGGTGAAGTAAAAGAAGTAGGCACTTACAAAGCAACAGTAAATTTGTATAAAGAAGTTTCTACAGAAATCGAATTCGATGTTGTAGCAGAATAATAATTAGTTGCTAATTATATTAAAATCGCCAAACTTACGTTTGGCGATTTTTTATTTGAATCACATCAAATATTACTCATACCGCAATGCCTCTATCGGATCTAATTTTGAAGCTTTAAATGCTGGATAAATGCCAGACACCAAGCCAACAATTAAGCAAAATACGACACCGACTAGTATCCACATCCACGGTATTACAAAAGTGCCTCCAACGGATAAAGAAACTGCATTTCCGGCAGCAATACCTAACACTATGCCAAGCAAACCGCCGAGTTGACAAATAACTATAGCTTCCAATAAAAATTGTAATCGTATCGTATTATTTGTGGCACCAATTGCTTTTAAAGTACCAATTTCTTTTGTTCGCTCAGTAACACTGACCAGCATAATATTCATCAAGCCGATAGCAGCGCCTACGAGTGTAATAATACCAATTACAAAGCCTGCCATGGTAGCATATTCCATTTTTTCGACAAACATTCCGGAAATACTATCGCTTTTTAAAATATCAAAATTTATCTCTTCGCCAGGATGTAGTTTACGTACATTTCGCATCACTTGAATTGCATCATCTTCTGCAGGTTGCATATTTTCTGGATCTTTGCCTTTTACACTTATCACAAAAGAAGGATTAGGATAGGTATATAATCGTCGTGCTGTTGATAAGGGTACTAATACCATATTATCTGTCGTGATAAAGCTCGAACCTTTTTCATCTAAGACTGCGATAACATTGAATTTTACATCATCAATGCGAACTACTTTATTTTCCATTGTATAATTGGCACCGAATAATTTTTTTGCAACCGTATAACCAAGCATCACTACCTTGGTACCATATTTTATATCTGTTTCTGTGAAATTTCTGCCATGTAAAATGGTATAACTTTCATTGCCAACATAATTCTCATCTGAACCAATGACTAAAATATTCGGATTGGTTTTTTTATCTCCAGATTTGACTACTGCACCCTGTGCACCGATATATTGTACAGACGTAGGATATTTATCATTAAACTTATTTTTAAATTGAGCGGCTTCAAAATAGGAAATACTTTTAAAGACTTTCTGTGCTTCGTCAGTATCGGCATCTAAGTTAAAACCCAAACCTCGATTTCTGATTTTAAACGTACCTGCGCCCATACTACTAAAACTCTCTGACAGATATCCTTTTAATCCGTCGACCGATGTCAAGATACCAACCAATGCCATTATACCAAAACCAATAATACAACATGTAATAATCGTGCGAACGATATTTGTGCGAACCGAGCGATAGGCAAGTTGTACTACTTCTAAAAAATTCATTGTTTAAAGATAAGATTTGCTATCAATATTGGTATTTAGCCACAACAAAATATTACAGTATTTGCAATATTTCATAAAAAAAGCCACCTTAATGGTGGCTCACTATAATAAGATTCAAAAATTAACAAGGTAATGCATTGCAAATAGCTGTCAATAAGCCTACACCTAGATTGAGCACTAAAGTGCATAATAAACCACCAACTACTGGAATCGTAGTCACGTTGATGGCTGCACAAATAGCATCGCCAGCAAATATTCTTGTTAGCGTCACTGCTAAATTACAGATATCGCGTAAAGGACATGCAGTAACTCTTCCGTCAACTAATGCTGATGCACCTAATGAATTTTGCAATGTCGGGTTCAACTCGATTGATTTTTTAAATGTTGCTTGCAAGTCTGCTTGATTCATTTTAGCTAACTCAGGATATTTTTCATTTACCTTAGATAAAGCAATTCCAAAATTTTGTAATTCCTGAATAAAATCATTGTATGACATACCTACAATATTTTCCACTGCTTGATAATCCGCTGTGCTTGCAGTTTTATTATTAATTTTTACTGCAATAGCTTCTAAGGCAGGAATGCTGTTTGGATCACTTAAAGTACCATTCGATGTTTTTAAATACAAATCTGTTGCGGCAGCAATAGCATCTGACAATACTTTGTCTTTAGATAAGCGTTCTTCTAATGGTGGTGCAGTGGTGACATCTGCTACCTTGTTACACGATACGAACAAAGTACTGGCTACTAATACTACGCTAAGTAGTGAAAAGATTGATTTTTTCATGTTTAATTAATTAGATTATTTGGTTAGTAAAATCTTCGAATACTGAAATTAGGAAAATAAATTAAAGATATGCATGCACATATTAATTATTGACAAATATCAAGCTGTGTCATCACATCAAATACTGATCATTATAATTCGGATAACGCCAATTAAAATATAAAGACGAGCATATCACCAAACCATTAATGTGATAATTTTCTTTACCAATGATGTTGAATACGATACCAAATACTTTTTTGTCATCAGCTACGCTTATTTCATTAAAGTTTAATATACTTTCCAATTCCTCGTCATCTAATAAAAAAAGCTGGTCATTACTCCAAGCATCAGGCCATTTTGCATTCGATGCAATATTTGTATAAAAAACTTCTCTACATTCAATATCAACATTTACATAATATGCGAAATCAAAACTAGCTTGAACATATAAGCAATGTGTATCTGATGTATATACTTCAAAATCTAAACCAGCATTATATGCGTGTTTATTAAATAAAGTGATGGCTTTTTCAATAGCTTTTCTAGTCGAAAATGTTGGCATATTCTAAGATAATGCAATCGCATATTCTAACAAAATTTTAAGATTTTAATTAGAAAACGTATAAATAATACTAAATAAAGAAAATCTATCGCTACATAAGATTAAAAATTTTAGCATGTTCTTCATTTTTTGTAAATTTGCAGTGAAATATATATCTAATTTTTATTCTAATATTTAATAAATTTATATTATATGAGTATTTATAACGACTACATCAAGGAAATTGATGAAAGAAAAGAACAAGGCTTACATCCAAAACCAATTGATGGAGCAGAATTATTGAAAGAAATTATTGAACAAATCAAAGATTTGAGCAACGCCAACAGAGATGCCTCTCTACAATTCTTTATTTACAATACATTGCCTGGCACAACGCCAGCAGCTGGTGTGAAAGCTGATTTCTTAAAAGATATCATACTAGGAAACGTAGTTGTAAACGAAATTACACCAGCATTCGCTTTTGAATTGCTTTCACACATGAAAGGCGGTCCATCTATCAAAGTATTATTGGATATTGCTTTAGGTGCGGACACTGCCAAAGCAGAGCAAGCAGCAAATGTTCTTAAAACACAAGTATTCTTATACGAAGCAGACACGGAGCGTTTGAAAGCTGCTTATGAAAGTGGCAATGCCGTTGCTAAAGAAATACTGGAAAGCTATGCGAAAGCAGAATTTTTTACAAAATTACCTGAAGTACCAGAAGAAATAAAAATTGTTACATATATCGCTGGCGAAGGTGATATCTCTACTGACTTACTTTCTCCTGGCAATCAAGCACACTCGCGCTCAGACCGTGAATTGCATGGCAAATGCATGATAACGCCGGAAGCGCAAGCTGAAATTGTAGCATTGCAAGCTAAACATCCAGCTGCAAGCATCATGCTAATTGCTGAAAAAGGAACTATGGGCGTTGGTTCATCACGAATGTCTGGTGTAAATAACGTCGCACTTTGGACAGGAAAACAAGCAAGCCCTTATGTGCCATTTGTAAACATCGCTCCTATAGTTGGCGGAACAAATGGTATTTCTCCTATTTTCTTAACAACAGTTGATGTAACTGGCGGTATCGGTATCGACTTAAAAAATTGGGTAAAGAAAGTAGATGCAGATGGCAAACCTGTGCTTAATGAAAATGGCGAACCGATTTTGGAAGAAAAATACAGCGTTGCTACTGGCACTGAACTTACCATCAATACAAAAAAGAAAAAATTATTAAACGGCGACAAAGAGTTAATTGATATTTCAAAAGCACTTACGCCACAAAAAATGGAATTCATAAAAGCTGGTGGCTCTTATGCGATTGTGTTTGGTAAAAAAATTCAAACTTTTGCAGCTCAAACGCTTGGCATTGAAAGCACGCCTGTATTTGCGCCTTCTAAAGAAATTACTATCGAAGGACAAGGCTTGACGGCGGTTGAAAAAATATTCAATAAAAACGCTGTAGGCGTAGCAGCAGGAAAAATATTATACACTGGTTCTGATGTTCGTGTTAAAGTAAACATCGTAGGCTCGCAAGATACTACAGGTTTAATGACAGCTCAAGAATTGGAATCAATGGCAGCTACAGTGATTTCTCCAATCGTTGATGGTGCGTATCAATCTGGTTGCCACACGGCTTCCGTTTGGGACAAAAAAGCACAAGCCAATATTCCAAAACTAATGAAGTTCATGAATGACTTTGGCTTAATTACGGCACGCGACCCGAAAGGTATCTATCCTGCAATGACTGACGTTATACACAAAGTATTGAATGATATTACAGTGTCTGACTGGGCGATTATTATCGGTGGCGACTCACACACGAGAATGTCAAAAG
>JADKZZ010000019.1 GCA_020848475.1 Chitinophagales bacterium
AAAATTAATATTATTTACATATAAATTGTATTTATTACGTATGAGATTTGTAAAATTGTATATCTATTTTTGTTATTCTTTGTACTTTTGAAAATAGGAACTTATATTGCTTCATGTTTACAAAATTACTGCATCTTATCGTTTTGATTTTAATATCAAATTTCCTTAGTTTATCAAATAATAATGAGATAATTCCCAAGCCGATAATTCAAGAAGAAAAACCAGGATTTTTTACGATTTCTCCCAATACAACGATACATATACAAGATAGTGCTTGTCAAAATATAGTGAATTATTTCCAAGCGTATTTGCAAAATTTTTATCAATTCAATTTAATTGAAAATACAAATCAACAGAATAGTATTTATTTGCAAATCGATACATTACTGCCACTTTCATCGTATTCATTAGTAATAGATAGTACTACAATTGTGCTAAAAGGCGGAAGCGAGTCCGCTGTTTTTTATGGCATTCAAACCTTAATACAACTTCTACCTGTCACACAAAATAATCCAATTCAAATTGCTTGCGTTTCAATTTATGATGCACCAAAATTTGAATATAGAGGCATGCATTTAGATGTGAGCAGATACTTTTTTCCTGTTGCATTTGTTAAGCAATTTATAGATTATCTTGCTTTACATAAAATCAACTATTTTCATTGGCATTTAAGCGATGACCAAGGTTGGCGCATTGAAATAAAAAAATATCCTTTGCTGACAGAAATTGGTGCTTGGCGTAATGGAACCTATGCTATTGCTCGAAAAAAAATAAAAAAACAGGCTACAGTAATCGGCAACGATGGTATTCGTCATGGTGGTTTTTATACACAATCTGAAATAAAAGATATAGTAGATTACGCGGCCAAACGTTATATCACCATTATTCCAGAAATTGAAATGCCAGGCCATGCGAATGCGGCTATCGCGGCTTATCCTGTAATGAGTTGTTTCCCAAGTGAACCTTCAAAAATCAAAGCAATAGATTTGCATAAAAGTAGCCAACGGAATAAAAAAATGATTTTGCAACGCCTATCGCTTGCAAATGATTCCATCAAAAAAGTGGTAAGAGAATATTGGGGAATTTCTGATGATGTTTTCTGTGCTGGAAATGAAAATACTTTTACTTTTTTGGAAGATGTCTTAAGTGAAGTCATGTCATTATTTCCATCAAAATGGATACATATTGGCGGCGATGAATGTCCTAAGTCAAATTGGAATAGATGTCCAAAATGCAAGGCACGAATGGAAACGCAAGGACTGAAAGATGCGCATGAATTACAGAGCTATTTTATTCGTCGCATCGAAAAATTTATCAATGGAAATGGTAGGACGATTATTGGTTGGGATGAAATCTTAGAGGGTGGACTTGCCGATAATGCTATCGTCATGAGTTGGCGTGGTGAGGCTGGCGGAATTAAAGCGGCGAGCGCCAATCATAAGGTGATTATGGCACCGAATAATCGTGTATATTTCGATCATCCTCGAAGCTTGAAAAACGATAAATTCAAGATGTTTTTTGGTGGCTATATTCCACTTCGTAAAGTATATAATTGGCCAGTTATTCCGAAAAAATTAGCTAAAAATAAACAACAATATATTTTGGGTGGCCAAGCTTGTGTGTGGACGGAATATGTTCCAACAATTCCTGTCGCTACGTCGATTATTTTTCCACGAATTGCCGCATTAAGCGAATCCTTGTGGTCGCATCAGGATGTAAAAAAATATCGTAACTTTAGAAAACGCCTAAAAGCACAAGAACAACGCTATCTTTTGTGGCAAATAAAGTACAAACCATAACATTATTTTAAGCTAAATTAACATCAAAACATCAATAAGCTAATTGATTTATTAGCTTATTCTCTGATTAATTCGTATCTTTGCACCTTATGTTTTTAAAGAAACCACTCTATATAGTATTAATTGTCACCATTTTAGCTTCTTGCAGTCGCCAATACGATAAAGTATTTAAAAGTAATGACATGGAAGCAAAGCTGAAATTGGCTGACCAACTGTATGCTAAGAAGAAGTATGAAAAAGCAATTCCGATATACGAACAATTATTGACAGTTTTAAAAGGTCAAAAAAGTGTTGACGAAATTTATTACAAATATGCCAATGCACATTATCTAAATGGCAGTTACGAATTAGCAGCATTTTACTTTAGAAGTTTTTACGGCACTTATCCAGCAAGCGAACATGCAGAACAAGCTGCCTTTGATGAAGCGATGTGTTATCTTAAACAATCTCCTCGCTTTTCTCTCGAACAAACAAACACACAAAAAGCGATAGAAGTTTTTCAGGAATTTGTTACCAGATATCCGAAAAGCACGAAAATGGAACAGGCAAACGCAAGAATTGATGAATTAAGAGCAAAATTGCGTAAAAAATCGTACGAAAGTGCTTATCTTTACTACAAAATTGGACAGTATTATGCTGCTTCTGTTGCCTTGTCTAACTTTTTGAAAGAATATCCAGAACACGATAATCCTGAAAAAGTAGATTTCCTTATCGTGAAAGCATTAAAAAAATATGCCGACGGAAGCTATAAAGAAAAACAGGCAGAACGAATGGCGGAAGAACAAAAAGCATACGCTGCTTTTAAATTAAAATATCCAAAAAGCGAATACATAGCAGATTTGGAAAAATTACATCAATCTAAAAAAAATAAAAATAAAAACTAGAATATGTCAACTGTAAAAAAGGAAGAAGGGAAAGTAGCATCTGCTTACATCGAGACTAGAAACTTAGATGAATTGACGGCAAAAACAGGAAATTTATACAAGTCTATTAATGTAATTTCTGCACGTGCCAACCAGATGAACACAAAACTTAAAGAAGAATTACATCGCAAGTTGGAAGAGTTTGCCTCCGCAACAGATAATTTAGAAGAAGTATTCGAAAATCGTGAGCAAATAGAAATTTCTCGCTACTACGAAAAGTTACCCAAAACAAGCATTACAGCGTTGAATGAATTTTTGAACGATGAAACATACTTCAAAGACAAAGAATAAAATTCGCATTTGCTGACTCAATAAAAGTTTATCACGATGCTGAAAGATAAAAAAATATTACTCGGTGTTTGTGGAAGTATAGCTGCCTACAAGGCAGCTTTTTTAGTGCGCCTACTGGTAAAAGAAGGTGCACATGTAAAAGTCATCATGACTGGTGCTGCCACTGAATTTATTACACCTTTGACCATGGCAACGCTTTCCAAAAATGAGTGCCATACAGATTATATCAATGCTACTAAAACAGATTGGAATAACCATGTAGCATTAGCACTTTGGGCAGACATGCTGCTGATAGCACCTGCCAGTGCCAACACACTTTCTAAAATTGCCAATGGTAATTGCGATAATTTGCTGATGGCCGTGTATTTGTCGGCACGCTGCCCTGTGTTTATAGCACCAGCCATGGACGAAGATATGTGGAAACATGCATCGACTAAAAATAATCTTCAAAAAATTAAAACTTTCGGCAATACAATTATTAGCGTAAATGATGGTGAATTAGCCAGTGGTTTAATAGGAGAAGGCAGACTGGCTGAACCACACGAAATAGTAGATTTTTTACAACAACAGTATAAACAAAATAGTGCAAATGCTGCATTGAAAATTAAAAATAAAGTAGCATCAAAACTATTCGGAAAAAAAATTTTAGTAACTGCAGGACCTACGTATGAGCCATTAGATCCAGTGCGTTTTATTGGCAATCATTCTTCTGGAAAAATGGGCATTGCATTGGCAGAAAGCTTGCATCAACAAGGCGCAATCGTACATTTGGTATTAGGGCCATCTACAGTAGCAATCCATCAAGACATCAAAGTAACGCGTGTGTTTTCAGCAGATGAAATGTATGCTGTATGTAAAAAAGATTTTTCGTCAATTGACATTGCTATTTTTGCAGCAGCAGTAGCCGATTACACACCAAAACAAGTTGCTAAACAAAAAATCAAAAAAAACGATGCTGAGTTTTCTATTACATTAAAGAAAAATGTGGACATTGCTTACGAATTTGGTAAAGTAAAAAAATCGAAACAATTAGCAGTTGGTTTTGCATTGGAAACGAATAATGAATTAGCACATGCAAAAGGAAAATTACTTAAAAAGAATTTTGATATGGTAGTGCTCAATTCCTTAAATGATAAAGGTGCTGGTTTTAAACATGCGACAAATAAAATTACGATTGTAAATCGTAACAATAAATTGACTAAATTCGAGTTGAAGAATAAAGAAGCTGTAGCAGTTGATATTATTCAAGAATTGGAAAAATTATTATGAAGAAATTTCTTTTAGCTTTTATTACACTTTGCTCACTGCATATAGTTGCTGTTGCACAAGAATTGAATTGTACGGTAACAATCAACTCACCAAAAAATCAAAATATCGACCCTCAAATATTCAAGAATATGGAAACCTATATTCGTGAATTTATGAATGGTAGAAAATGGACAAACGATACGTATAAAGATGTGGAGCGCATTAAATGCAACCTCATCATCAATATTACAGAAATGCCAACAGAAGGTGAGTATAAGGCTACCGCAATTATACAATCATTACGACCTATTTTTAATAGCAACATCACTACGATGCTATTGAATCTACAAGATAAAACATTTGATTTTGTATATGCTGATATGCAAAATTTAGACTACAACGATAATGGTTATACATCTCAGTTGACATCATTGCTGGCATACTATGCTTATATTATATTGGCATACGATTACGAGTCATTTGCTAAAGATGGTGGCACTCCTTATCTTTTGCGTGCACAGCAGTTATGTAATAATGTACCAGCAAATGAAAAATCTAAATATAAAGGCTGGAATCAATTCGATGGCGGCGTTAGCTTTACGACAGGAACTATCAATAGATATGTGTTGGTAGATAATTGGCTCAATCCACGGTATAAAGATTTTAGAACAGCGTTTTATGCATATCATCTCAATGGATTAGATAGAATGTATAATGACGCAGCTCAAGGACGTGGCGTGATTACTTCTTCGCTGACTATGTTGCAAAAAATAAATGCGGATAATCCAAGTTTGACACCATTGCGTAATTTCTTCTTCTCTAAAAATTCGGAGCTTATCAATATTTACTCAAAATGTGATATGGCAGAACGCGCTGTGGTAATAACACTTTTATCGACTTTAGATCCAACTAATGGCGATAAATACAAGCAGATTGGAAAGAATTAGTGTGATATTCAAATAGAATTTTGTTTAATTCATCACTTCAGTTTCTAAATTTCAAACGCTAATTCGTATTTTTATAGCGTGTTAAGCTCACTTTCTATAAAAAATTATGCCATCATTGAGTCGGTTGAAATCCAATTCGATGAACAACTCAATATTATTACTGGCGAAACTGGCGCAGGAAAATCTATTTTGTTAGGTGCCATGCATCTTATTCTTGGTAAACGCGCCGATACGAGTGTGTTGCGAAATAATAATGAAAAATGTTTGGTAGAAGCGTGCTTCAAATTACAATCAGAAAAACTGAAAGATTTTTTTGTTGTTAATGACATTGAATTTGACAAAGAAACTATTATTCGCAGGGAAATAAGTGCCAATGGCAAATCTCGTGCATTTATCAATGATTCGCCAGTAACTTTAGATGTATTAAAATCATTGACAGAGCAATTAGTAGATATTCACGCACAAGAGGAAACGCAAAATTTATTAGACAAATATTTCTTTTGTGAAATATTAGACGAATTGGCAAAACAATCGGCAATTGTAAAAGAATATCAAATCGCTTTTCAGCAGTACAAACACAAGCAAACACGCTTGCGACATTTACAAGAAGAACAAATTCGATTGCAAAAAGAATTTGATTTCATCTCTTTTCAATTGAATGAATTAGTAGAAGCAAATATTGATGTTGATACATTTGAAGGCATTGAAAATGAGCTTGGCTTATTGCAAAATGCCGAACTTATCAAACGCAATTTGTCTGATGCCTACAATCTCATCGATGGCAATGACTTCGCTGCATTGACACAATTATTACAAGCAAATAAACAAATAGGACAGTTGACTTCTTATCATGATGTGTTATTAGAAATGCATGATAAACTATCAGTAATTATTGATGATATAAAAAGCATGACTCGTCAAATCAATAACATTGCTGAAGCAACAGAATACAACGAAGAACGCGTGCAAGAATTATTAGACAAACAAAATACAGTCAATAAATTATTACAAAAACATCATGTTGCAAGCGTAAATGATTTATTAATTATTCAATCCAATTTACAAGAGCAAACAATAGCCTATTCAAATTCGTCAGATGAAATTATTCGCTTAGAAAATGAAATTAAATTAGAACACCAAGCGCTCTTGTCAACCGCACAACGCGTTTCTAAAAATAGAAATGAGAAAATAAAAACAGCAGAAAGTAAAGTTTCTTCATTGTTAGTTGACTTAGGAATGCCATTCGGTCATATTATTTTAGAACAAAAAAATGCTGATGCGGAAAAACTGAACGCTTTTGGAATTGATGAAATCAGATTATTATTTTCTGCAAATAAAGGTGCTTCGCCACAAGCATTAGATGAAGTAGGTAGCGGTGGCGAAAAATCGAGGTTGATGTTGGCTATAAAAAGTTTAGTAGCTGAAACAATAACCTTACCTACTTTGATTTTTGACGAAATAGATACCGGAATTTCAGGTGAGGTAGCACAGAAAGTTGGCAACATTCTCCGAGCGTTAGGCACTAAACATCAGGTGATTGCCATTACACACTTACCACAAGTGGCCGCAAGAGCGAATCGACATTTCTTTGTATATAAAAATCATGATAAAGAAAAAACTTTCACAGAGATTAAAACATTACAAGGCAATGAAAGATTACATGAAATTGCGGTGATGCTTAGTGGCAACAATCCGCCGAAAGAAGCATTGGAAAATGCGAAGCGAATGTTGAATTAAGATTTCTCTTCAAAAAGATTATCCAAAAAATACATAACAAACTACGATACTGAGTATTATACTCACCAACTCAGCAAATAAACTGGTGGCAACAACATAGCGTGTTTTTTTTATCGCAACTGCACCAAAATAAACCGCCAATACATAAAAGGTAGTGTCGTGACTGCCATTAAAAATGCCCGCTAATCTACCAGCAAAACTATCTGCACCCAGTCCACCTTCTGTAACAGGTTTTATCAAATCGACCATCAAGCCACGCGCACCACTTCCGCTAAATGGTTTCATAATGGCTACTGGTAATGCATCTACAAATTGTGTGTCAAAACCTAAACTATTAAAACAATAGGCAATTCCATGTGTGATGATTTCCATGCCACCACAAGCTCTGAAAATACCGATGCCTACTAACATTGCTACTAAATATGGAATAATTTTTATCGTGATGTCAAAGCCTTCTTTTGCACCATCAATAAACGCTTCATATACATTTACTTTTTTAAAAAATGCAAAAGCTATAAATGTAATGATGACTGTTAATATAATTAAACCACCTAAAACATTGCTGACTATTTCCATTTGCTCTTTCGGCATTGTGCTGAATAAATACGTCAAACCAGCAATAAAACCAACTATTCCAAGCACCCAAGAGGTCAGCACAAAATCCCATTTTATTTTTTGTATAAACGTACATAATATCAAACCAGCAATCATTCCGCCATATGTAGCAATTAACAAAGGCAGAAATATATCTGTTGGATTGGCAGCGCCAGCAGTAGCACGAAATGCGATGATGCTTACTGGAATAATCGTAAAGCCAGCAGTATTCAATGTCAAAAACATAATCATTGAGTTCGATGCCTGTTCTTTGTTTGGATTGATTTCTTGTAATTCTTTCATTGCCTTCAAACCTAATGGCGTTGCGGCATTATCTAAGCCAAGCATATTGGCAGAATAGTTCATTAATATGCTTCCCATGGCAGGATGGTCTTTGGGTATTTCTGGAAATAGACGACTAAAAAATGGACTGATTAGTTTAGAGAAAATATTGATGGCGCCTCCATTTTCTCCAACTTTCATTATGCCTAACCAAAAGCACATGACGCCTGTCAATCCCAAAGAAATTTCGAATGCAGTTTTGGAAGAATCAGTGATGGCATTGATGCTTGCTGGCATAACTGTCATGTCGCCGAAAATCAACATTTTTACCAAAATAATAATAAACGACAACACGAAAAATAAAATCCAAATATAATTAAGTATCATACGAATGATTTTGTAATCGAATGTACAAATTTAATTTGCTAATTAGTTAATTAGCTAATTAATCAATAAATTTGTTTTGTGAGCAAGAAATACGAATTACCAGAAATTGTAAATAGAAAAGCAAAATTCAATTATGAATTTTTAGAGACGTATAAGGCTGGTATGGTGCTAACTGGCACAGAAATAAAATCTGTTAAAGAAGGTAAGGTAAATATTGGCGATAGCTTTTGTTACTTCAGACAAGGTGAATTGTGGTTAAAGAATTTACATATTTCTGAGTATAAAAATGGAAGCTATGCCAATCACGAACCCTTGCGTTTACGTAAACTTCTTTTGACCAAAAAAGAAATAAAAAAATTAGAAGGAAAAATAAAAGAGAAAGGATTGACCATTATTCCTTTCAAACTTTTTTTTAATGAACGTGGCTTGGCAAAAATTGAAATAGCATTGGCACGCGGTAAAAAATCCTTCGACAAAAGAGAAAGCATTAAAGAGCGCGATACCAAAAAAGAAATACAACGCGTGCAAAAATCAATGCGATAAGATAGCTATCTATTCTTGTGAAATTTGATTTTAAATACTAAATTTATAATATCATGATTTCTGCTTTTGTATTTTTAGACGCAGTATCGCCAATAATATTAGCAATTCCTGCTTTGCTATTAATAGTATTAATTGCAGTAATAACATTTGGCATTCTTTACTTGATTGCGTATATTCGAAAAAGAAAAAATAAACAATGAAACAAAACCTAATTACTCTTACCTTGTTTCTTCTTGTTCATCTCTCTTTTGCCGATGTTCCGATTGATGACAATGAAGGCACTTTAAGTATGTATTCAAATGCCAACTTTTTACCTTTAATACTTGGTGTTGCTACTGCAATAGCTATTTTTGTTTTTATGTATGTTTATAAAAATAAAATCAATGAAAAAAAATAATCTCATTATTCTATTCAGCTTATTATTGTTTAAACTCTCTGCTGTAGCTGATATTGCATTGCCTAAAATAGAAAACCTTCAAGAAACAAAATACTATTTTGCCAATGTGGACTCCTTTGCAAATTATACATTTTATGTTAAAAAGAATGCAAATGATAAAACATACCGCATCAAACAATCCAGTGCATTTTTGCTAAAAGATAATAGTAAAATAGGCGAGGAGCAAATTGAAGTTTGGGCAGTGCGAAATAGCGATAAACAGAAATCAAATACATTTGTCTTAAAGCGTGTTAAACCAGCGATTGAACATGGTGGCACCACAGCACATATTGCTATTATGCTTTCTTTCGATAAAAAAAATAATCTGAATTACAAACAAGTAGTAATGAAGCCAGAGTGTTATAAGCGTAATTATATTGTTCCAATAATTCCGTTTACATTTACACCAACGAATAGCCTATTATTGCTTGTTTCAATAATTTCAATGCTGATTTTATTCTCTTTAGCAATATATAAACCAGTTTTTAGACGCATGAAGTATGCTTAAATATTTAGCATTAACTATTGCTATAGAAATTCCAATCTATTTTTTATTCGACAGAAATAAAATAGCGTATAGTACATTTGTTTTGATTTTAGCAAATTGTTTTACATGGCCAATTGTCAATATTTTATTTCATAATACCAATATTCATCTGCTGATTTTAGAAAGTGGTGTTACCATTGTAGAAGCCATTATTATCAATATTTTTTTACAAGATAAATTTTCAAAATCTTTATTAATTTCATTCATACAAAATAGCATTACCACATTTATTGGCATTTGGATAAATAACATACAACTATGAGCAATAAATATAAAACAGCCTCTTTGTTTGGAATGGCGCATGGCTTGAACGATTTTATTGCAGGTTATTTATTGGCTAATTTGTCATTACATTCATCAGATATTTTTACCAATTCTTTAGCCTACTTGATGTACAGCGTGATCGCATTTGGCGGACAATTGCCAGCAGGAATTATTGTCGATAAATATAAACGAATCAAGCCGATTGCTAGTATATGCTTATTGCTTTTGATTTTGTCAATATCTGTTTCCTATGCAAGTTTATTTATGGCCATATTTTTTAGTGCTATTGCTTCTGCATTTATTCATGTGTGTGGCGCAGCAGCCTGTTACGTTTCTGATAATAAACATTATACACTTGCTGGTATTTTTACATCACCAGGTGTGATAGGTTTAATATGTGGTGGCATATTAGGAAGTATTGATTTCAACTACTTTTATTTGTTTATCTTGCCATTGGTCGTATTGTTGTTATGGTTAATGTATGTAGAAATTCCTTCCTACGAAAATAAAAAAGTGAATGCACACTCATCAGATACAATACTTGACACACACGATATGGTCATGCTCTTATTGTTAATGACAATAGCCGTACGTTCATTATTTTGGAATGTCGTACACATGATGAGTTTTAATCAACAAACGTGGCTCTTAGTACTAGGTTTTTCAGCTGGTGCCGGAAAATTATCAGGAGCAATAATCGCCGATAGAGTTGGGTGGAAAAAATTTATGTATGTAAGTATTATTGGTGCTGTCATTTGTCTAAATATCGATAAATCCAACATCATATTATTTGGTATTGGTGTTTTCTTTCTGCAAAGTGCCGTTCCTATTACCTTGGTTTTAGTGCAACAATATATGAAACAAAGCCCAGCTACTGCGGCCGGACTTTGTTTAGGTGTATTAATTTTATTTGCAGGATTACCATCGTATTTCCATGCATTTAGGCAATTACAGACACATCAACATATTATTGTTGTGCTAAGTGCCCTGTTTTTCCTGTCTAATTTATGTTTCCTTTTGATGTACCAGCGCAAAGCTAAATATCAGTAACAGAAGTTTCCATGTCAGCTTGATAGAGCAAAATACTGATGCAACTAAAGAATACGACAATGGCAGATGCAAACATCAGTCCACCGTCGCCTAACACATCAAATTCATTGGTGATGATGTGTACTACAATTGCGCCGAGCATTAAAACCATGCCAAGCAATGCACCACGCCATGCCATTTTTGGAATCAACAACAAGATAATGGCAAGAATTTCTAAACCTGCAACACTAAATCTTCCAGCAGGTTCCATGTTGATGCGTTGGAAAATATGCACTGCGGCCGGAGCAGCAGTAAGTTTCATAAATGCGGAATAGGAAAATATTCCAGCGGCAATAATTCGGGTTCCTATGTCTATCAATTTTGTACCATTTTTCATAGATCATAGATTTTATTGCATATAAATTGCACTTGTTTTGTCGATTTGTCAAGTTAAATATGCAATTTGCTGGAACGAATGAGTATTCGGTCGTTTTTTACGATTAATTGGTTTGTTTTTATATTAAAAAAGAAAGGCGATGCAAGTGCATCGCCTTTCTGTAATATTTTATAGTGAAAATATTATTCGATAACGCCTTCTGTTAAAACAGAAACATTATTTTTTAATACTTCAACTATACCACTTTTTAGGTTAAATTCTTGTTTTCCAGCAGCAGATTTTATGCGAACGGTACCTTTTACCAAGCTCGCAATCATTGGTGCGTGATTATTTAAGATTTCAAACTTTCCATTGCTGCCACAAAGCTGTACAGAAT
>JADKZZ010000020.1 GCA_020848475.1 Chitinophagales bacterium
AATGTTAGAATTTAGTGAAAAATGAGATTTTATGCATGTTAAAATGGAATTTCATAGCCGATTTGTGCCAAGTATGGTTATTATTTCCACAGAAGTAAGTTCCTTGTACTTTTATCAAATTTTGATTTCTTTAAAACCATATAACAGTTAGTAGTTTGTTATTTCAATTTACTTTTACGAATACCATAGATAAAGTAAATCAGAAGGCCTAATGCCATCCATACTAAAAAGCGCATCCAATTAACGACACCAAGTGTAGAAACTAAATAGGAACAAGATAAAAATCCTAATACAGGAATGATAGACCATTTATGAATAAACGTTTGGACACTCATCACAATAGCTACGATAATAAAAATCCAAAATGGAATTTGATGTTTCCACTCATCATAACCTTTATCAAATGGGAAAGTCGTTTGTACATTGTCTGGATATTTAAAAAATAAAATTAAACCAATCGCTACGAGTATTGGCAGTATATATTGTCCGTTGATATAAGGCGTTTTAAATTTCGGGCTTGAAATCAAAACATTATTTTCCTTTTTCTTGTCTTTATCTTGCAAGATGATGACGCCACCACAAACTAGAATGAAAGCAAATAAGGTACCAATACTACACATATCTGTCACTAATGCAGCGTCTAAAAATAGAGATGGAATACCAACCAACAAACCTGTAACAATTGTTGCAAATGTTGGTGTTTTAAATTTAGGGTGAATAGTTGAAAATTTCTCAGGCAATAAGCCATCACGGCTCATACTCATCCATATTCTAGGTTGTCCTATTTGAAAAACAAGCATTACACTGGCTGTTGCTATTAATGCGCTAAATGCAATTAATCCTCCAATCCAGTCAAGTCCAATATCTTTAAAAGCAGTGGCCAAAAATGCTTCTGTATTTAGATGTGTGTAGTGCACCATGCCTGTCAACACTAAGGCTACGGCAATATACAGTACTGTCGAAATTAACAAAGCATATATCATGCCTCTTGGTAAATCGCGCTGTGGATTTTTACATTCTTCAGCAGTTGTCGATATAGCATCAAAACCAATATAAGCAAAGAATACAGCAGACACACCTTTCAACACGCCAGACACGCCATTGGGTGCAAATGGCGTCCAATTTCCTGGCACTACATAAAATATTCCAATGGCAATTACCACTAAAATAACGCCAACCTTAAACAACACCATTCCGTTTGCAAAATTCTTTGATTCTTTGATACCTACATACACTAAATAGGTAATGAAAATATTGATGACAAATGCTGGAATATTAATAATAAATGGTATTCCAAATAGTTTTGGAGCTGCTGCCCAAAGTTCTGGCATATTGTGTTTTGCTTCTAAAAAACTTGTCGTTAAGTATCTGGGTAATTCAATACCGAAGCCATGTAAAAAATTAGTAAAATTGCCACTCCAAGAAATAGCAACCGTTACGTTTCCGATTGCGTATTCTAAGAGTAAATCCCAGCCGATTACCCAAGCAATTAATTCGCCAAAAACGGCATAAGAATATGTATATGCGCTGCCTGCAATCGGAATTCGCGATGCAAATTCTGCATAGCACAATGCTGAAAATCCACAAGCAATAGCGATACCTACAAACAATAAAGAAACTGCTGGTCCACCATCAAAACATGCTTTTCCAATCGTAGAAAAGATACCCGCTCCTACTACTGCCGCAATACCTAATGCCGTTAAATCTTTAACGCCTAAATCACGTTTTAGACTTTCTGCATTTCCATGTGATTCAATCAAATCAGGATGCTGATTGGCTTCTTTTAGTATGGTGTCTATCGGTTTTTTGCGGAAAAGATGATGCCAATTCATTGTTACGATTTGCATAAAGATAGAGAAAAAATAAAAAAAATGGCAACCTTTTGGTTGCCAAGTGACCCCGCTGGGGCTCGAACCCAGGACCCACTGATTAAGAGTCAGCTACTCTACCAACTGAGCTACGAAGTCAGTGTTCAAATAAAGATACAATTTTTAAAACAAAATACTTAAACCACTTGTATCCGTTAAAGCTTTCATAAAAGAAACAATATCTTTTTTCTCTTGTGATGTCAATTGCAATCGCGTGTCAGGCAAGGTTTGATTTGGCACATTCAACTTCATGCCTGCGCCACCGCCATGTTCATAAAATTCTACTACTTCTTCTAAGGTTTTAAAACCTCCGTTATGCATATAAGGTGCTGTTAAATCGACATTGCGAACTGTTGATGTTTTTATAGCAAACTTAAATTGGTCAAAAGCAAAATTTTTAAATCTACCTATATCATCATCAAGTATAGGATTAATGGTATCAAAAGATGTTGTAATACCTAAAACTTCCGCTTCTGACACACCATAAAAAGGAGGCACCAAACCAAAAAATGTTGGTGCAAAATGACAAGAACCGCATTGTGCTTTTCCCATAAATAAATTAAATCCACGTTTTACAGCTGCATTAATTTCATGTGTTTCGCCACGCATATATTTGTCAAAAGTAGAATTTAAAAAAATAAATTTTCGTTCATAATCTGCAATACATGTCGTAATAGTTTGATTAGAAATAGTGCCACTTTTGTATTCAGGAAATGCGGCTGCAAACATTCGTACATAGCTTGTATCTTGTTTCAAGCGTGCAATCACTTTTTCGTAATTAGAATTAAATTCTTCTGGATTGATGACTACGTGATTGATTTGTGTTTCGAGTGACAAAGCTGCAAAGTCGTAAAAATAATTTGCCTGTAATGCTGCGTTGATGATACTTGGCGTATTTCGTTTTTGAAATTTTCCTGATTGATTGGTAATTGATGTTGTTAATTTGTCTGCCATTGCTTTTGAAGGCTGATGGCAAGAGGCGCAACTTAAAGTACCATCTTCTGACAGTCTTGTGTCAAAAAATAATTTCTTACCTAAGGCTGTATATAAAGGATTTTCTTTGTAATATTTATCTTGTGCATAAAATTTTGGATTAATAAAATCCTTATCATAAATTGTATTGTACTTCACATTTACAGCTCTGAAAATTTGATTACTTGCTTCCATAAAAGGTATTGAAAGCGACTGTTGTAATTGCAGAATTTTTGTTGAAATTGGCTGTAAATATTGCTTAATAAAAAGCAATCTATCCAATGTTTTAAAATTAACAGAACTCAAGTATTGGCGAGCTGCTTTTAGTGTTGTTTGCAGTTGGGCAATCGCTACTATATTCTTATCATTTTTATAAAACAACAAAACAGTATTAATACTTTCTAAAGCTACTTGTATTTCAGCAATATTATTTCTAAAATCAGGCGAATCAAAAGTCACTAAGCTTAATGTTTCTATTCTAATTAGATTAAAACGAATGGCCTCAAAAACATAAGTGTCATATAATTTATAGTTTTTAAGAATGAGATAAAATGCAAGTGTGCGATATTTTAGCTGATTAGTAAGTAATGTTATTTTAGTATAGTTTAAGGAGTCTTCCCCTAATTCACTTTCGATTACTTGCAATCCTTCTGGCTGTGCATTTGGATCAAAGCCTTCATCCATTTCTACGGCATTAACGCCATTAAAAAATGGATATCTATTATTATCTAAATATTCAATTATAAATTCGATGCGTTTAAAAGCTATTCTCGTAGATAGAAAATGTTTGACAAGCGTTTCCCTATTTGCAGATGAGATTGATGCTTGTTGTAAAGTATCTAAAGATGCTTGGAATAATTTTAAATTCTCAAAACAATATGCGGTAGTATGTTGAAGTGGTGTTTGCTTGTCATTAAACGCTGATAATACTGTAAACATGGAGAAAATTACAAATAGCAAAACAATACATTTGCTTTTTGTCAGCTTAAAAAAAGTATGAAAATTCATTTCCGTATTTGATGACTAATGTAGCGATAAAAAATTAGATTGTAATTTTTCTATTGTTAATATAAAATAGCATTTCGATGGCAATAATTTGTTCTACTCATGTAAACATTTGAGCAAAAATTCTGTTTGTAGAAAATATGCAAAATAAGTTTAGTCCATTTTGGATGTTTTTTCCAGCATTTGTTATTATTCTCGTAGATATTTACGTTTTTCAAGCAGTCAGAAGCTCATTTTCTGACACTAAAATATATTCACAACGATTGGCATACGGAATATATTGGTTGCTATCTTCATTTACTTACATAACATTGCTGATATTATTATTCAAAGGATATGTCAATTGGCATGGTTGGAGTAAAAACTTAGTGGTTGGCATCGCACAAGCTGTATTTTTAGGCAAAGTATTAGTATTGCCATTTTTATTAGTCGATGATTTTTTTCGCTTGTTTCGTTGGGTTTTTAGTTTCTTTGGCGCCTCTTCAGCAGACTTACAACCTAAAGGCATTTCAAGATTGCAATTTCTGAGTCGTGTAGGTTTAGCGCTTGGTTCAATTTCATTTGGAGCATTTATATATGGAATTGTAAGAGGTGCATATAATTATAAAATAAGAAAAATTGAATTGCCGATAACAAACTTACCAGATGAATTTAATGCATTAAAAATTGTACAAATTTCAGACTTGCACCTTGGCAGTTTTGCTAATGCAACACCAGTAGAGAAGATTGTAGAACTTATCAATGAACAAGATGCTGATATTGTATTTTTCACTGGAGATTTAGTAAATTATAAGGCTACAGAATTGACTCCGTATATTTCTATATTAAAAAAAATAAAATCAAAAACTAGCGTGTATTCCATTTTGGGCAACCACGATTATGGAATGTATGCACAATGGAATGACAAAGCCGAAATGGAGCAAAATTTTGCAACATTAATAGATATACAAAAAAATGAATTAGGCTGGGATTTGCTGATCGATGAGCATAGAATTATTGAAAGAAACAATAAAAAATTGGCCATTATCGGCGTTCAATATATTGGGCATTCCTTGCGATTTGGCAAATACGGAAATTTGAAAAAAGCATATGAAAATGCAGAGCAAGCTGATGTGCAATTATTGCTTTCTCACGATCCTTCACATTGGGATTTTGAAGTATCACAAAAGGAAGCATTTAAAAACATTCAAGCGACATTTGCCGGCCACACGCATGGCTTTCAATTTGGCATAGAAATACCAGGAATAAAATGGAGTCCATCTCAATATGTATATCCACATTGGGCAGGATTGTATAAAAATGAAAATCAATATTTATACGTCAATCGAGGCATCGGATTTTTAGGCTATCCTGGAAGACTTGGCATTTCGCCAGAAATTTCTGTTTTTACCTTAAAAAATAAGCCAGCCTAATGTGGCTGGCTATTAGACAGTCTGGAGATTATTCTAAGTCACGGTTAGGGTTTTTATGTTCTTAGTCTCGCGTCTGTCGGGTTTTTTGTCTCCAAAAAGTAGTGGGTTTCTATGTTTAAAGACTTTAGAAAAAACGTTGAATAATTACCATTTATGAACGTTTTTATCCTGTTTTACATCTTGGGCTGTTATTGGCGACCTACAAAGTCTTCTGTTATAATCAACTGCTGGTAAGTAAGTTGTCTTATGTATGTTTTATCGTTACTTTTATTTATTTTATCTGCAAACTCTATTTGCTGCCTAACGATATCTTTAATAATTTTTTGTAATTTACTCATATCGGCTTTTTTAATGGTTTGAAATGTTATGTTAGTTATTGTTAATTATGTTCGTCAATTGTAATGTAAAATTATTGCTAAGAATTACAAATGAATAGTGCGCTAGGTCCTAAAGTGTGACATTCTTATTTCCACAATAGTGGAAATGTTATTATGTATAAGCAATTGCTAAATAGTAATATTATATAGTAAATCATTTACATGGAAAACTTAATTGAACTTGTTCAAATCATCAACAAAAGAAAACTCAGCCAAATAGAAATTTTGGATAAGTCATTGCTTAGTAGAAAAGATACGCTTTTCTCTAAGCTGTATAATGGCATTGCTGATGGAATAATCAAAAATGATGATGACGCATTGCAGTATTTATATGGTAATGATAAAGAGTCGACCAATTATAGAAAATTAAAATCAAGATTTAAAGAGCGACTGCTAAATACACTTTATTTCATAGACATGAATCATACAGCTGAAAGTGATAGTAGTAAGAAAGCTTATTTCGATTGTATGAACCATTTATATCTCAGTAATATTTTATTGCGATATGCTGAAAACAGAAATGCCTCCATTCAATTAATCTTAGATAATTATACTAGCGCTAAAAAACATCACTTTTTTGATATCCTGAAAGAATATTCCTACAAACTTGTAGTGCACTATGGCATGAGTGGAAATGAAAAAAAATATACAGAAGAATTGAGCGCATATAAGCAATATTACAACGAATACGATTTAGAACAAAAAGCACAGCTCATTTATACAAATGTCATGATGATTACACATTATGCAAAAAATGCTACAGAAATAAAAGAAAAGGAAATAAAAAAATGTTGTGATGAAATTGAAGCTTTAGTAAAGCAATCGCAATCGCTAGTAGTGTTTTTTATTTATATACGCACGCTACTTTTTTATCATGAAATAAAAGGTGATAATGTAAACATCAATAAAACCTGTGATAAATACCTTTCTCAATATAAAAAATACTTATCTTCTATCCTATCTGATAGCTATCTAAACACAATATATATCTACAAACTAAAATCACTCTTTGATTTGCGCAAAGATGAAGAAAGCTTGCATCTAATCGACACTATTTTACCAAATGCCAAAGGTGCCAGTTTTTTGGCGGTCAACGAATTCAAAATGAAAATTCTATTGAATCAACAAAACACGCAAGCCGCACGCGAAACACTGCATCACATTCATTCGTCAACGTATTTTAAAAGTGCAAATGCATTACTGAAAGAAAGATGGTTTGTATATAATGCGTTTCTTGAATTTATAGAACAATATAAAAACAATGGAAATTTCAAATTCAGTTTATCAAAATTCAACAATGACATTCCATTGGTATCGCAAGATAAATCTGGATTTAATTTTGCTGCACGTGTCATAAACATACTTTTTTTTATTGGTCGAAATGATTTAGACAATGCCATGCAACATATTGAAGCATTAAAAATTTATCAAATAAGACACTTTAAAGAAGATACCTATTTTCGCAGTATCCAATTTACAAAGCAGCTGCTTAGCGTGGAAAAGAAAAGTTTTAATTACAAAGAGCTACATAAAATTTATGACTCCAATCATCTATTAGGGCAAGATGATAAACATGTAATTCATGAAAGCGAAATTATTCGCTATGATAAATTATGGCAAATTATTTTGAATACTTTAAAAAGAAATGAGCAATAAAAACTATTTGGAAGAAAGATAAAAAAAAACGGGCGAGCTTTGCACTCACCCGTCAGACCCTAAAGTCTAGAAACATAAAAACCCTATGACAAAATTAATAAGCTATTTGTATTCTCCAAATTATTTTTTGATTTTTTTTTTAAGATAGCCTAAAAAAATATCTACATTGTTGATAAATGCTTGTAACCACAATAATTTATTTAAGCAAAAAAAATAATAAACAATTGAATTTCAATAAGTTGAAAAACAATAGAAGTTAATTTATACTTTATTAGATGCTTATGTTAAAATATTAATGAAAAGCAAATTGATTCATCATATTAAACAAATCTTCTTTAAAATTAGTAGATTGTTTAGGTAGATATTTATATATTTTACAATCTTCATCGACAGAAATGTTTCTTAATTGTAGGTGTTGATTGATAAATTGCATCTCTAATTCAGGAATCAAATCTTTAAATGCCAATGCGATATCCATCACTGACATATTAAAATCAACCATATTATAAATGCCAGAAGGCACGTTTAAAAATGGCAATTGCGTAATATATTGCGCTGATTTATCTACATTAATAAAAGAACGAATTTGTTGGCCATCGCCATGTATCGAAATCTTCTTTAAAAAGTTTGCCTCAAATGCAAAATGATTAATTACGGCATCAAAACGCATTGTTTGATTAAATCCATACACATTGCCTAAACGAATAATATAAGTTTCAAACTTGTCGTTTTTCAACAAACGTTCTACAAATCCTTCACCACGCATTTTCGAGATGCCGTAGTTTGTTCTTGGATTCAGCTTCGTATTTTCTGTAATTAATTTTCCTTTCGATGATGCTCCATAAACAGACAAACTACTAATATGGATAAGCTTTTTCACTTGGCTTTCTTCAATTGCATAAGTTAGCTCAGCCGTTCCCCAATGATTAATTTGCTCGTATAAATGTGGGTCTGCATCTGCGTACGGTGTCGCAATTTTTGCCGCTAAATTAAACACGATATCTACGCCTTGTAATTCTTTTTTTAGCTTTCGAGTGTCTAAGATATCACCTTGTACAAAACGGATATTATCACCACCAATACAAGTGCATAAAAAGAAGTTATAAGCACCTTTACTTAAATTATCATACACGATTATTTCCTTTATTTTAGGAATTTTTACAAGCTTTTTTACCAACTCTGTTCCTAAATAACCAGCACCACCAGTGATTAATACTTTCATTTTATTTTCTGTGTTTAATTATTTAATTAATTCTGTATGCAATCCGCATTCAGTTTTATTTAAGCCAAACCAACGTGCCATGCGTTCGTCGCCCATTTGTGAGGAATCAATTTTTCGAGTACAAGGCTCACAACCTATACTCGTGTATCCTTGTGCGTCTAAAGGATGATGCGGAATATTATTGACTTTAATATAATTCCAAATCATTTGTTTTGTCCATTGTAACATCGGATGATAGCGCATTGCACCTTGTGGCGTTTGTTGCTCCTCTTTCATTTTTGCACGGTTTGCATTTTGGTCGGCACGTACGCCATTTATCCAAATAGCATAACTGTGCAATATGGGCTCCATGGGAACAATCTTATTCAAATGGCAACAAAAATCTGGATCAGATGTAAACAACAATCTACCATTGCTGTCCTTTTGCATATTTCTTGGTGTTGAAGACTTTTGGTCAATAACTGTTAGTCCAAATAAATTTGCAATTTCATCTTTATATTCTATCGTTTGTGGAAATAGATAACCTGTATTTAAAAAATAAATTGGAATCGTTTTATCTATTTGAGATAAAATATGCAACATCGGTATAGAATGTGTCTGAAATGAAGAACCAGCAAACATCGTTTTGCCTTCTTTCTTATACTGATCTATCTTAGCTCGAATAAGTTCAATTTCCTGTTCAAATGCCATACACTAAAAATAAACTCTTAAAATAAATATGAAGACGAAAAAAGTATTAATAAATCATTAGCGTTATCGTTTGTGCTATAAAAAGAATTGATTCTGCAAATGGAACCAAAAAAAACAAAATTATGTTTATCTTTATTCAAACTTAAAAAATAAAACAAATGAAAAAATCAATTTACCTTTTACTTCTGATTGCCAGCACATTATTATTGCCTAGTTGTTCCTATAACAGCTTAGTTTCGCACGATGAAGCAGCAAAAAAAGCTTGGGCAGATGTGGAAGCAGCATACCAGCGTAGATCTGATTTAATTGGCAATTTAGTTGAAACGGTTAAAGGTGAAGCTAAGTTTGAAAAAGAAACATTAGTGGCCGTTGTTGATGCTCGCTCAAAAGCAACTTCTATACAACTTAAAGCAGACGAAATAACACCAGAAAATATGGCTAAATTTCAAGAAGCACAAAGCCAACTTAGTGGTGCCTTATCGCGTTTATTGGTAGTTGCAGAGCAATATCCAAATTTAAAAGCAACAGAAGCGTTCCAAAATCTAATGAATGAACTAGAACGAACTGAAAACAGAATAAATATTGCAAGAAGAGATTATAACGAAGCAGTACAAAATTACAACACACAAGTACGCTCTTTTCCTTCTAACATAACAGCAAATCTTTTCAAGTTTAAACAACGCGAGCCATTTAAGGCTGATCCAGGAACTGAAAAAGCACCTAAAGTCCAATTCTAACATGGCATCTGCAAAAAACTTTTTAAAAGATGATGAAAAAGATGCTGTTGTTGCAGCCATTCGTCAAGTAGAATTACATACAAGCGGCGAAATTCGTGTGCATATTGACGACCGTTGTGAACAAGATGCCTACCAACGTGCAGTAACTATTTTTGAGCATTTGAATATGGATAAAATGCCATTTCGAAACGCCGTATTGATTTATATTGCTGTAAAAGACAGAAAATTTTCTATCATCGGCGACGAAGCCATACATGAAAGACTCGGCGATGGCTTTTGGAAAGAAATTTCGAGGCAACTACACAACGATTTTGAAAATTATAATTTTAGTATTGGTATCATCAATACAATCGAAACCATTGGAAAAGAATTAATAAAATATTTTCCAAACATCGATGAATTAGATAGAAATGAATTGCCAGATGACATCTCTTTTGAATAAATACTTATTTTTTATACTCTTGTTAACGCAGCTAACGTTGCAGGCACAAGTAGTAGACAAAGATGGCATTCCAGAAAAACCATCTCCTCCTCGACTGATGAATGATTATGCAGAAATGCTAAGCATTACTGAACGCGAGCAAATAGAACAAAAATTAGTAGCCTACAACGACTCTACATCTACGCAGATTTGTGTGGTAACAGTAAATACTATTGGCGATTATAGTATTGATGATTATGCCGTTCGGTTAGGCAGAAAATGGGGAATTGGACAAAAAGATAAGGACAATGGCATTCTCATTACCATATCAAAATTAGACCGAAAAGTAGATATCGAAATTGGATATGGTTTAGAAAGCCATATTACAGACTACGACTCTAAAGAAATCATAGATGATATTATTGTTCCCGCATTTAAACAGAATAATTTCTATGAAGGTGTCAATAAAGCTACAGACAGAATTATCAGTCAGCTGCAAGGCACATTTACTGCATCAACATCTAAAAAAGAGCAAGATGATTTTAACAATATTATGGTGTTTATTTTCGTTGCTCTAATATTCATCATTATTATTTCTTCTTTATTCAGCTCTGGAAAAGGAAATATTACGGTAAGTGGTGGTGGCTGGAATTGGAGCAGTGGCGGCGGCAGTAGCTCATGGAGTGGTGGTGGCTCTAGTAGTAGTTTCGGTGGTTTTGGTGGTGGAAGTTTTGGCGGAGGCGGCAGCTCAGGAAGTTGGTAAATAAAAACGATGAAAATCCTGAATAAAATATTTCTTTTCTTCTATTTTATTAGCACTACTTCAGTAGCACTTGCTTATGAAGTCAATGCTGACGGCATTGTGTTGCCAACTAATCCACCACGCTTAGTCAATGATTTTATTAATTTACTGACTACAGAACAGCAAGCTGAAATCGAAAATGAATTAGTGGATTACTATGTTTCAACAAGCACGCAAATATGTGTTGTCATCATTGATACACTGCAAGGAAAAAACATCGAAGACTATGCACTACAAGTCGGAAGAAGTTGGGGCATTGGTCAAAAAGACAAAGACAATGGCGTGCTTTTGCTGATATCAAAAAATGACAGAAAAGTAGATATTGAAGTTGGCTATGGTTTAGAAGCACATCTAACAGATTATGCATGTCGCTCGATAATACAAACAAGTATTGTTCCTAACTTCAAAGAAAACAATTACTATCTAGGAATCAAATCTGCTATATATCGTATTAAAAGTTTTTTAGATGCAGAACCGATAACAGCGGATTATACCTATTCGCTTCCACAAACAAAAGAAAATTGGTTTGAAAAATATGGATATTGGCTGATTGTTTTAATTGTATTTGCAATACCATTATTTGTTGGATTTTACTTCGGAATAAAGCATGGCTTTAAAGGTACAATATCAGCAAGTAGCGGTGGTTGGTCATCGAGTTCAAGCAGTAGTTATTCCAGCAGTAGCAGTAGTAATTCTAGTAGTTCATCGAGTAGAAGCTTTGGTGGTTTTGGTGGTGGCAGCTTTGGCGGTGGTGGTAGCTCCGGATCTTGGTAAGCTTTTTGCTATATAAATATTTGTAAAAAATTCTTAAAATTAAAAATGCTATTATACAATTAGATACATTTGCAAAAATTTGTTTATGAAAAATATAATTATCGTATTGTTTGCCACCTTACTTTTCACTGCATGTTCTGAAGAAAAAAAAGATATTGAGTTTAAAAAAATGGTGAATGTGCATTTAGGAAATTTAGAAAAAGAAAATGCAAAACTAAATGCTACTGCCATTTTTATGAACTTAAGCGATCAAGAATACGACTTAAAAGATATGACCTTGGACTTTACTATCGACGGGAAAGACGTAGGCACTGTGGTAACTAAAATTTCAAAAAAAATAAAAGCAAATTCAGAGTTTTCCATTCCGATTCAATATACTTATGAAACCAGTGCAATCATCGAAGAAGGTCATGATCCCTCTACAACATATGCGATTCAACTTCTCGGAAATTTAACTGTAAAAAATACATCTGGAGAAGAAATTAGCGCTCCTGTTAAGTTTGCATCTACTTATGAATTTCTCACAAAAAAAGAAGAGAGAATAGAGCAACGCAAGGACAAAAAAGAAGAACGTAAAAAAAGAAGAGAAGAGCGAAAAGCCAATAAAGACTAATCATTCAGCATGAGACAAACAATATTATTTATATTATTTTTCTGTTCAATATTTGTATTAAAAGCGGAAGAGAAAGAACCGTATCTAGTAAAAACAAAAAATTTCCACGTTCAAAATTTTTCTATAAAGAAAATAGACCTTGGCATTACTGCTGTAATTTATAATCCATATAAAGCAAAAGTAACTATTGATGAAATATTGATTGATGTTTTTATTGGTGATAAAAAATTAGGCACCATTACTGAAGCTGCCGAAGATGTAAAAATAAAAAAAGAAAGTGCATTCGATTTGCCTTTACAAATACAAGTAAATACAGGCTCAACTGTGGCTAAATTTTTTACAGAAGGAATGAAAATGTTGCTATTGGGCAAATCTGTAAAAGTAGATTATAAAGGTTATATCAAAGTAAAAGCACTTGGTTTTATACCGGTAAAAGTAAAAATAGATCAAAGTGCGTATTTCACAGCTAAGGACATACTTAACTCTGGAGATGAAAAACCAGCAAATACAAATACCAAAGATTCTACCAAAACGAAAACAAAATAGCTCATTTATAGCTAAAAAATAAAGTGTAACTTTAGCATAAATGAAACCAAGCACGACAAGCAAAAATCTGTTTTTAAATTTCAGTACTTTATTTTCAGGATTGCTTGTCGTACAAATAATCAACTTCGCATTTTCCTTATTACTTCCGAAATACTGCTCTCCTTTTGACTTTGCAGAATTTGGAATCTTCACAGCTATTGTTTTTATACTCATCGAAATCGTAAATGCGAAATTAGACATTGCCGTAATGCTTGGAAAAGACGAAAACAAAGCGATAGAAATACTGCAAGCAGCAACGACAAGCGCATTTGTTTTTGCAGCGGTATTGCTTCTCATTATGTTGCTATTCTATACTTTCATTCCAAGTATTTATTTTTTACTGCCATTTGTCATTTTAATGTATGGCATTCACCAACCAATAATTGTATTTTGGAATAAAAAGGAAACATATAGCCATATTAATACATTTCGAATATTGCAAGTACTCAGCACCAGCATTAGCACTATTTTGTTGGCCATGAATGCAATTTCGTACGCATTAATTATTGGTTTCTGTATCGGCATTATTGTTGCAACAAGCTATTGCATCTATTTTTATTTTCCAAAAATACAATGGACAACAACAAAAAATATATGGAAGCAGTTTGACCAATTTCCAAAATATGGCACATGGTCAGCATTGTGTAATAATATTTCGCGCAACAGTGTTCCCATTTTACTAAGTGCATTTTTTCCAGCAAATTGGGTTGGCTTTTATGCTTATGCTACGCGATTACTAAATGCGCCAAGTGGCATGTACACATCGTCATTAGGACAATTATATTTTAAAAAAGCAAGCGAACTTACATTAACTGAATTAAAAAAACTAACACAAAAAATAAGCTATATCAGCATATTCGTTTCCATCGTACCAACATTAATAATCCTATTTTTTGGAAAAGAAATATTTCATTTTTTATTTGGCAATGAATGGGCAGAAGCAGGTCGTGTTGCACAATACCTGATTCTTTGGTATTTTGTCGGTATGATAATCACACCAATTTCAACAATTTTAGACATCAAAAACAAATTAAAAGCAGAATTTAAATACAACTTCACATTATTAATTGTTAGAATCATGAGTATTTTAATTGGTGGAATCTTTGGCAATTTTTATTTTACAATCATTCTTTTTTCTTGCGTAAGCATCTTATTAAATCTTGGTTTGTTGTATTACATACACACTCGTTTATTGCAACATGATTAGCATTCAACTTACATATCAACATAAAAATTATTGGAAGAAACAAGGTCATATTTCTATACTTGGCAACATCATTATTGAAGATAAATTTTTAGCGATTGAAAAGCAATTCGAGTATTTTCAACTCATACAAAACGAATCGACTTTTTTAGATGCAATTAAAAAAATAGATGGCCATTTTTCTATATTGATGGAAACCAGCGAGTATATTTTTATCGCAGTTGACGCTATTCGTACATTTCCGATTTTCATAAAACAAAAGAAAAATGATATTTATATATGTGACCATATTGTTCCAAATAATGACACATTAAATATACAAGCATCAGCAGATTTTGAAAAAATATATTGCACACAAGAAAATGATACATTACTAAATGATTGGCTCCAACTTAGAGCTGGTGAATATGTTGTCATTAACAAAGAACAACACTCAGTTCAATTTAAATCCTATTTTAAACATAGTGAAAAAACATCAGCTATAAACATAAAAGAAGCTGAACGAAAAATGATAGCAAATGCAATTGCCTATGCGAATAATAGAACAATTTTAATTCCACTTTCAGGTGGCTATGATTCGAGATATTTATTGGCATTGCTTATCGAAAATGCATATACCAAAATCGAATGTTTTACCTATGGAAAACAAGATACCTTCGAAGTCAATATTGCGAAAAAAGTTTGCGAACAATTGAATATAAAATGGCATTTTATAGAATATACTGACGAACTTTTACAGTCTTTTTTTTCAGCATCATGGGCTGAATATTCGATGATGAACCATCATTTCACATCATTGCCACACGAGCAAGATTTTTTTGCTTTGCATTATTTAAAAAATAAAAATGCATTGCAAAAAGACACAGTGGTAATGAATGGATTTTGTCAAGATTTATTAGCAGGAAGTTACTTGGAGCCGATAAATAATTTCAAGCTGAGCGATTATGTATATGAAAAATACAATGTGCAAATCGACAGCAAAAAATATGACAATACGTGGCTTGGTTTTCAAGATTGGTTTGCCAAAAACAGGCTTTCAAAATTCATCATCAACTCTGTTAGAGTATATGAATATTTTGATTTAGATTTTTATTTACCATTTTGGAGTAAGGAATGGGTCAGATTTTGGAATAACAAATCATACAAAGAAAGATATAGACAAGAGTTTTATCATCAATATTTATTTGATGGCTTGTTTAAAAAATATAATATCGGAATTAAAAAAACTGCTACAGAACAGCGTGGTAGGTGGTACTATTTTAAAAAAATAGGAAAAAATATTTTGCCTGATTCATTTGTAAAATATATTCAGCTTCAAAACAGCAAAAATCAGAACAAAGATGTCAATAACACCTTATATTTGTACAATAAAATTTACGAACAAGTTAAAGACAAACCTATTGAAAAAGATTTTAGAATAAATAACATTCATGCACGTTATTTTTTACAAACTTTGAAAAATAAATACAATTTATAATTATCCAACTCAAACTTACAACATGAAAAAAATAACCTTATTGTCAATTTTAATTTTAATAATTGTTTTTACATTTTCCTATTGCAATAGAAAAGCAAATGCTAGCAACGGCAATTCAGGAACAGAACGCACTGCTCAATTAGTAACATTATCAAAAAATGGCATCACTTTAACAGAATTATATTCGCCAGAAACATTTACAGATGCTACATTATTACAAAGTACGAATGCAGGTGCAACAGAATTAGACAGCAATCAATTTACATTAAATTACACAGCTACCAATTATGAATTTGGTAAGCAAACAACAATGAATGCGATAAAAACTTGTGCCAACTCTGCACAAGGACAGCATGTACACGCCATTGTGGACAATGGACCATACACGGCAGTATATAAAAATAATGTACAGCTAAAAGCAAAAAATGATGGACAACATATCGTATTATCATTCTTATCGCGCTCCTATCACGAAAGCATCAAAAACAAAAATGCGTACGCGCTGACATCAGTAATTACTGGCATGTCGAGATATACAGCACGATACGCAGCGCCAGAATTAGATAAACCAATGTTATTTTACAGCAGACCAAAAGGCGAATATACTGGTATAGAAACAGATGCCGTCTTATTAGATTTCTATTTAGTGAATTGTGATTTGTCTAAAAAGGGATATAAGGTAAAAGCGGAAATAAATGGAACTACATTTATGTTAGATAAATGGTGTGGCTATTTCATGGAAGGCTTGCCAATGGGCGAAAACACAGTAAAATTAACACTTTTAGACAGTAAAGGCAATACAGTAGAAAGTCCTTACAGTGTGTCTGAACGCAAATTTATTTTGAAGAAATAAGAAAATTATTCAAAATATTTTAAAGCCAGCTCATAGCTTTTTAAACCGAAGCCAACGATAACACCTTTAGATACTGGTGAAATGAAAGAATGATGTCTAAATATTTCACGCGAAAATGTGTTGCTAATATGTACTTCAACGACTGGCGTTTTGATAGCTCGTATAGCATCGGCAATGGCAATTGATGTATGTGTATATCCAGCTGCATTCAAGATAATTCCATCGTAAGAAAATCCTATTTCGTGTAATTTCGAAATCAGCTCACCTTCAATATTACTTTGGAAATACGAAATTTCAAGATTCGCATACTTTTGCTGCATATCAGCTAAAAAATCTTCAAATGTATCAGAACCATAAACTGTTGGTTCTCTTTTGCCGAGTAAATTTAAGTTGGGCCCGTTGATAATGATAATGCGTTTCACGAAATTAAATTTATGTATGTTTAATGCTACAAGATATAAAAAAAATAGGAGAAAAATACTTATCACAATACTATCTTAGTGCTTGATATGGGCAAATGGAAATTGTATATTAAAAATTTTGAAGCTTATTTAAAAATTGAAAAATCTTTATCACAAAACTCTGTTGATGCCTACCTGCACGATGTTGAATTATTAGAGCAATATACTGAACTCAATGATAACAATGCCTCACCAGGTGATTTAGAATTAAAAAATTTCGAAAATTTCATTGCACATCTTCACGATTTAGGATTGAGCGATAGAAGTCAAGCACGTATTATATCTGGTTTGAAGGCATTTTATAAATATTTACTGACTGATGAATATGTAAGCAAAGATCCAACAACATTATTAGAAGGACCAAAGCTTGGAAAAAAATTGCCTGACACTTTATCATTTGAAGAAATAGAAAAATTAATAGCTGCACTCGACCTAAGCAAACCAGAAAACGTGCGCAATAAAGCAATGCTCGAAACCTTATACAGCAGTGGTTTGCGTGTGTCCGAGCTTATTCAACTCAAAATTTCTCATATCTATTTCGATGTAGAGTTTATTCGTGTCATTGGCAAAGGCAATAAAGAAAGGCTAATTCCAATTGGTAGCGAAGCACTAAAACATATAAAAATTTACATTGAGCATATTCGCAACAAAATGCCTCAACATCAACAATATTCAGATATTTTATTTTTAAACAAACATGGCAAACCTATATCGCGCGTAATGGTATTTTTAGTGATAAAAAACTTAGCAGAAAAAATAGCATTGCAAAAAAATATTTCGCCACATACTTTTCGACATTCATTTGCAACACATTTAATTGAAGGAGGCGCTGACTTGCGTGCAGTGCAGCAAATGCTGGGACACTCATCGATTACTACGACAGAAATATATACGCATTTAGATCAGCAATATTTAAAAGAATCATTAACACTACATCATCCACGTCTCATGCATCACTAAAAATTAGAAAAATTTTTGTATATTGAAAACGACGTATGAATAAACAAATAAAAAATATCATTGAAAAAATTTTAGGTAGTAAAAAGCTTGAGACTAATGAAGCGCAAATGGATAAGGCAACAATGTCTTTCTATATTTCAATAAAAAGCAGCATAAAAGAAATAGCATTTATGCTGGTTGGCATTTTCTCTGCTGCCTTTGGTTTAAAAGGATTTTTATTGCCAAATGATTTTTTAGATGGTGGCGCCACAGGTATTTCGCTGTTAATTTCCGAATTAACAGATATTCCAATTTATATTTTAATTATTGTTGTCAATTTTCCTTTTATCATATTAGGCATTAAAGCTGTAAATAAAACATTTGCTGTAAAAACAGCAATTTCTATACTAGGGTTGTCATTGGTATTGGCGACAGTGAGTTTTCCAGAAATAACAAACGATAAATTATTGATTTCTATTTTTGGTGGATTTTTCTTAGGCGCTGGCATTGGAATGGCCATTAGAGGTGGTGCTGTGATTGACGGCACAGAAGTATTAGCTGTATATTTAGGCAGGCGTTCAGCCACTTCAATTGGCGATATTATTATGGTATTTAATGTAATTATTTTCGCATTTGCCGCATATTTAATTTCTATTGAAACAGCATTATATGCTATGCTAACTTACTTAGCTGCTTCAAAAACAGTAGATTTCATTGTGGAAGGCATAGAAGAATATGTAGGTCTCACAATTATTTCAGATCATACTTTAGAAATTCAAGAGATGCTCAAAGATAAACTTAACAGAGGTTATACTATTTACAAACGAAAAAGAGGCAGCGGAAAACGTGGCGAAAAAATCGAAGAATCAGAAGTGATTTATACGGTCATTACTCGCTTGGAATTAGGCAAATTATACACTGAAATAGAAAAAATTGACAACGATGCTTTTATCGTATCTTCATTAGTAAAAGACATTAGAGGCGGCATGGTAAAAAAACGTCCTTTACATTAATCCATCAAGGGCGAGCTGCTGCCGCATGCGAATAATTATATATCTGATATCCAATTAAACGAATACCTGCTTTGCCTGTGTAAGACGCTGAATTATTTGCATTATTAATAAAATTATAAGCATCGACAAAAGCATGTGTTGTAAAATAAAGACCAGAAAATGTAGGATTTTCTGCACTAAAAATAATCACAACATCTAAAACTTTGCCTTGCGCTATAGCTTTTTGGCCTAAAATATCTAATCTTGATTGAACATAAGAAAATGATAAATTTTGCTGATAATCATGTAGCAATAGTCTATCTACCACTAGCACAATACTATCAGCAATTTGCGCTTCACGTATAGCATTTGCAGGTGCACCAGACGAATCGCGAAGCCAGCCGATATACTCTTCTACTTTAATAATCGGCGATTGTGTCAAACCCCAATTTTTCATTAATTGTAATTGTGTGAATGAAAAAGTAAAGGAATTATCGCCATTCCAAAATTCTCGTTCTAAGTTTGCCCAATTAAATTTTTCAACGTTATTGCTACGCGAATTATTATATGCGTTAATATGTGTTGTAAAATCAATAGCCTTGCCTCTTGTTGGATTTACTTCTAAAATACTATACATATTTTTTGCTCTGGAAATAAAAGCAGCTAAATCATTGTATTTAGAAGAATAAGGAATGATTTCACCTAAGCCATACAAAGTAAGTGCATTGAAATTGTGCTTTTTGGCCCAGCGCAATAGCGTATTTTCTTTTGATGTGTCTTTAAAAATCGTATCGAATTTATTGACATACAAACCTCTATATGCTGGCAGTCTTGTGATTGGTGTAGTACCTGTCGGAATACATGCATTTATCAGCAATACAATTCCAAAAATGAATAAAAATTTGCAAAAAATACCGTTCATAATGTAGCAGAAATTTAATAAATGTACGCATAAAATGCAATAGTTGACCATTTACACATTCTATTTTCCTTTTACTCATTTATACAACACAGCAAAACAAAAGTGTTGCAAATTTACATCAACAAAACACCATAACATTGTAAACACTTTAAAACCAAAATTATGAAAAACTTACAACAACATTGCAACTCGTTCAAAAGTATGATGAACATTGCAGCAGTA
>JADKZZ010000021.1 GCA_020848475.1 Chitinophagales bacterium
CATCAATTAAAAGTTACCTTGTCGTGGACAGATAAAGAAGGGAGTTCACTTGCACAAAAATCTATTGTCAATAATTTAGATTTAAAATTAGTAACACCAACTGGTGATACTGTATTGCCTTGGAAGCTCAATCCTCAAAGTCCAAAAATTATTGCACTTCACGGCATTGACAATATTAACACCAATGAACAGATTACTATTGATAATCCATTGGAAGGAAATTATACAATCGTAGTAAAAGGTACAGATGTGCCTTTCGGGCCACAAGCTTATGCTGTAGCATATCTTACACAAGAACGCAAGATTGAAATAACACATCCGAATGGAGGAGAAATAATAGATGCAGGAAACAACATAATACGATGGTATGGAAATGGCATAGACTCATTGTCATTAATAGAATTTTCATCAGACAATGGCGCAAACTGGCAAACAGTAGTGAATAATAAAATGCTGTCTGCAAAAACGCATACATGGAACGTTCCGGCAACACCGAGCACACAGTGTTTAATTAGAATTACTTCAGGAAATAATGTTGATGTGTCAGCCGCTAATTTTACAATTGGCGCACAGTTAAATTATAATTTAATTACTGCAGCTCCATGCGATCAGTCTGCAAGAATAAGTTGGGCAGCTTTTCCGGGTGCATCAGCCTATCGTGTTTATATTTTCAGAGATACGGCATGGTCATTAGTTGGCGAGACCGCACAAACTTCATTAAATGTAACTAATCTTATCAATGGTAAAAAATATGCATATGCAGTTTCTACTATTTATAATGGCTTCGAAGGCAATCATAGCTTGGCGAAATTCTTTAAGCCAACAGCAACGGCTTGCCTTACTGCTAATGATGTAGGCATTTATCAAGTAGATAAACCAAAAGGTGGTAGATTGCTTACTTCTACAGTGCTTAGTAATGCAGAAAAAATTTCGCTTATCATCAAAAACTTTGGAACAACTACACAAAATACTGTCAACGTATCATATCGAATCAATGGCGGCGCAATTAGAAATGCAACACTTACAGATGTCATTACAAGCAATGATACTTCTATAATAAAATTTAATGTAAATGAAAATTTATCAGCAATTGGAAATTACAATCTTCTAGCATGGACAAATTTAATTGGCGATGAAAATACTGCAAACGACACATTGTATTACACGATTAAACAATTGCAAAATGCACCGATAGTTTTGCCGTTTTCTGAATCTTTTGAAAACACAAACGTACAATATAGCAAACCTGTTTTTGGTATAAATGGCTTAGAATATACCGACTATTATCCTGAACTTGGTGCTATGTTGCGTGCCAATGAAGGCAATCTGTATGCACACACAGGCGAGCACGCAATTACATTAGATAATTATTTGGGAGCAGGTCTTAAAAAGAATGAATTTATCTTCACTGTGAACTTATCGAACTATGTTGATTCCATTATTTTCTTGTCTTTTAATTATCTAAATAGGGCAGAAGCCGATAGCAACGATATTCTATATGCTCGTGGAAATGATACGCAAGCTTGGATTCCGATTTTTGATTTATTCGCAAATAGAGGCAATGCAGGCGAATACAAGAAAGTAGATGAAATTAATTTGTATCAGAAATTAAAAATAGAAAATGGACAAAATTTCTCTACATCTACACAATTAAAAATTCAACAAATTGGTACGAAAACGGCAATTACGCCTTATGCTGATGGTGGATATACTTTCGATGACTTCTTGCTGCAAGTTGCTGGAAAAGATGTTGCACTTTCTCATGCTGATATCAAAAAAGCGAATTGCAAGAAAAGCTTTTCGGCTCAACCAGTTTCTGTTACTATTAAAAATAATTCAGCTGCAACAATCACAAATTTACCTGTGTTTTACCAAGCCGAAGGACAAGCAGTTGTATCAGAAATTATTAGCACAAGCATAGTAGCTAATGATACATTGCAATATACTTTTAATACACTTTTTAATACGAGTACTGCTGGCTTGTTCCCAATAAAAGTATGGGCAAATAATAATGGCGATAAGTATCCTTCAAATGATTCTGCTACCACATCTGTTGTTGTGATGGAAACGATAGATAATTTTCCTTATTACAATGATTTCGAAAATAATAGTGGGCCATTTTTGTCAGAAGGAACAAATAATTCTTGGCTTTGGACAACACCTAATAAATACAATATTAGTAATGCCGCTCAAGATAATAAAGCTTGGACAACTGGCGCAAGCAATGGCTATAATTTCAATGAAAACTCCTATTTGTATTTAGGTTGCTTAGATTTCTCTTCTTTATCAATCGATCCATATATTGCTTTTAATTTTATATCAGTAATGCATACGCAATCAGATTCTGCTTATGTAGAGTATTCAACCGATGGCGATGTATGGTCAAGATTAGGTTGTTATAATTGTGGTGTAAATTGGTACAATGGTTTTTCTGGAAAACCTTATTGGGATCGCGTCGTATTTCCTTGGCAAGTTGCACATATCAAAGTTCCATTAGCAGACTTACAAGACGCTTCCAATTTTATGTATCGTTTGCATTTGCTTTCAGATGATTATATAGTTTCAGAAGGTATTGGCATTGATGATATTCGCATATTTAACGACTATACAGATATTGCTACGACCGATTCAACATATATTATTGCGTCTTCAACTGCTAATGGCTGGTTGTCATTTTATCGCAATGGAAGATTGGTGGCAGAATTATTCGATGATCATAAAAATTTAGGAAATGTCTCTTTAGGTTATGAAGCTAATATGGATAAACATAAAACATTAGATAATAAAAATGCCTTTCCAAGAAATTGGGTTGTTAAGCCTCAAAATGCTCAAATTGGAAATTATAAACTACGCTTATATGTACTCAATACTGAATACACGGAATTTACGATTAATGAAGATTCTATCAGTAGAATGGGTGATATTGGCCTATTGCGCTATTTTGGCTTGAATACAAACTTAGATATAATAGACAATCATGTTCGTGCTTATTATAAATATTTATCACCATCTCAAATCCAATTCTATCCTTATCAAAATGGATATTATGTAGAGTTTGAAACAGACACATTAGGTGAGTTTTATTTAATGAGCACAAAACAAGATGCTGATGCTATTCAAAATATTAACTTACTAGATTTTTCAGCTAATAAAATAAATGACGATGTGTTATTAGAATGGAAAACTTCGCGAGAAATCAACAGTAGAGATTTTATTATACAATACTCATTTGATGCTTCAATTTTTATTGATGTTGATACGATTCCAGCAGGCGGATTTTCGAGTATACTCACACCGTATAACTATTTGCATGAATTAAATGCCAGCAGTGGTGTGTTTTATTATAGAATCAAAATGATAGATAATGCAAATAAAATAAGCTATAGCTTAATAGATTCAGTTTATTTTGCACCAACAGTAGGTGTAAAGAATCACGAATATCTTGCTAATGCGTATGTGGCAGAAAATGATATTGTTGTAGAACTGAAAAACAAAACGCAATTGCCTGCTCAAGTCCATGTATATAATACAAATGGTCAATTGCAGTTTGCTAAAAAAATGACATTATCAAATGGGAAAAATGAACTTGGTATTGCTAATTTTGCATCTTGGAGCAATGGAATTTATTTCTTGCAAATAAAAAATGAAAAACAAAATTATTACACTAAACTTTTAATACAGCATTAATGGAACGCAGTGTTGTGCTAACAGCTGATGGTAGCTCTTCTGTTTTTGTTCCATATTTCGACGAATATTATCACTCTGTACATGGTGCCTTGCAAGAATCGGTGCATGTTTTTATTGATGCCGGTTTTTTATTTAAAATAAATAATTCAAAAGAGCTTTCTATTTTGGAAATTGGCTTCGGTACGGGTTTAAATACGTTTCTTACATTTTTAGAAGCAGAAAAATATAATGCTAAAATTGATTATGTCACAATCGAAAAATTTCCATTAGAAAGAAATATCTACGAAGCACTTCATTTTAATACTATAACAGATGATGCAAATAAACAGGCACGCTTTATGTCAATGCACACCATAGATTGGAATAAAAAATCAAAAGTAAATACACATTTTTATTTAACCAAACTTCATATTGATGTATTGGATTTCAAAGCAAGTAATATGTTTGATATAATTTATTTTGATGCATTTGCTCCAACAGCACAAAAAGAACTTTGGACGACAGCTGTTTTTACAGCCATGTATGATGCATTAAAAAATGAAGGCGTATTAGTAACCTATTGTGCAAAAGGCGAAGTAAAAAGAATATTAAAAAGTGTAGGATTTGTAGTGCAATCACTGCCAGGTCCAATCGGCAAACGCGAAATGACACGCGCCATTAAATTAAATAAATGAAAGAAGTTGATTATATCATCGTTGGTCAAGGAATTGCAGGTACTATGCTTGCCAATCAATTATTACAAGATAATTTCTCCATTTATGTAATTGATAAATTTGAACCTAACGCATCATCTAATATTGCTACTGGAGTAGTAAATCCTGTGACTGGTAGAAAAATGGTAAAGAGTTGGATGATTGATGAAGTGTTGCCATTCGCAAAAAAAACATACCGTTCATTAGAATCATTCTTACAGTATTCATTTTTTCATGATAAAGAAATCTATAAAGTGTTTTCATCTGTAGAAGACGTGCAAATATGGAATGCAAAAAGAAATGACAGTGCATATGCAAATTATTTAGGAGATATCATTTCAACACAAGAAGCCAATATTTCTATCGAAGCGCCTTTTGGAATTGGTATCATCAAAAACGCATGTTGGTTAGATGTTCCTTTGATGACAAAATTATTTAGACAATATTTACTAAAAAAAGAAGTATTGATGGAAGCGCATTTTGATATCGATTTATTAGAAATTTCTACAGATATCTGCTATAAAAATATCAAAGCAAAAGGCATTATATTTTGCGAAGGTTATCGAGCATGTAATAATCCATACTTTAATTGGATACCATTTACGTTGGCAAAAGGTGAGCAACTGCTTATTCATTCTGATGATTTAGCATTAACATCTATTGTCAATAAAAATATTTTTTTAGTTCCAAAAGGAAATGCAGTTTATAGCGTAGGCTCTACATTTATTTGGAATGACACGACAGAAACGGTAACTGCTGACGGCAGAAAAGAAATAACAGATAAACTTTCAAAGATTACATCAGCGTCTTATGCCATTATAGAAGAGAAAGCTGGCATTCGGCCTACTATGCGCGACAGACGACCAGTTATTGGGCAACATCCAATACATTCAAACATTTTTATATTTAATGGACTGGGCACGAAAGGTGTTTCTTTATCACCATACTTTGCGCAGCATTTCTCTGGATATTTACGTGGAAATAATGAACTTCTGCAAGAAATTTCGCTACAACGATTGGTGGAATAAACACTAATCAATATCTTTGTAAGTATTGTAAATGATAAACCTATGAGTAAATTTGATTTTTTGAAATCATGGTGGAAAGCGGTGCCTTTGTTATTGTTGTTAAGCATTATTGCCTTATACAAATTTAGATATACATTAAATTTAGTAAAGCCTGAAGTCGAAGTTGTGGAAGCAATAGACTCGAGTTATTTACTTAATAAAAACAAACAAGAAATTATTGCACGCGGTACCATTATGGAAATTCCTTTCCATGGTATTGATGCTACACGCTATCCAATCGACCATCCAATGGACAGTGGTATGGATTTAATCACCAACGATAGATTTTATATTATCAAACTGTATGATCCAAGTACAAAAATTGAAATATATATTGCCATTCGTGATTTAGCACTATTAGATAAATTGCCTTTTTCTTATTCATTTGATACCGGAGAAAAAATATTGGTAACAGCATTTATCAGAAATAAATCAGGCGTGAATGCTATGTATGGTGGCACCATACACAACAATCGAGGCAAGCTAAAATTGGTATCTTATAACAGAGTAACAAATACTGCTACTGGCGTGTTAGATGCAGAATTAGATGGCGTTATCGAGAATGCTTTATGCGAAGTAAAAGGCTTGAAGTTTAACAATGCCATCTTACAATACAACAAAATTAATAACTAGTGAAGTTGATATTGTAGTTTCAACAAATGATTGTATAAACCATCTTGCATCATGCTTAACTCTTGATGTGTTCCCTGCTCCGCAATTTTTCCATGATTGATGACAATTATTTTATCGACATTTCTAATGGTTGACAATCGATGCGCAATGATGATGGTTGTTCGTCCTTCCATTAATGTATCTAAAGCACTTTGTACTAATTTTTCTGATGCTGCATCTAAAGCACTTGTCGCTTCGTCTAATAATAAAATAGCTGGATCTTTCAAAATTGCCCGAGCAATGGCAATACGCTGACGCTGTCCGCCAGATAGCTTTACACCACGCTCGCCAACTATTGTATTTAAACCTTCAGGAAAACGCTCAATAAATTCTAAAGAATTTGATTTTATTACAGCATGCATTACTTCTTCATCGCTAGCACCTAATTTTCCATATAGAATATTTTCTTTGATGGTGCCACCAAATAATAAAACTTCTTGTGGCACTACTGCTATATTCGCTCGCAAATCTTGGATATTCATTTCTGTAGTAGAAATATTATCTATCGTGATGCTTCCTTTTTGAATAGCGTAGAATCGTAATAATACTTGTAAAATTGTTGACTTTCCAGCACCTGACGAACCTACTAATGCAATTTTTTCGCCTTTATTAGCCTTGAATGAAATACCTTTTAGAATTTCTATTTCAGGTCGCGTAGGATAATGGAAGTGAATATCGTTAAACTCAATAACACCATTTATTTTATTTGCGTTTGCTTCTTTTATGTCTAATTCTGATGGAATAGCTAAAATTTGCGTAATCCTATCTGATGCACCTAATGCAGTTATTATTTTTCCAAATAAATCAGCAATACCTGCTAATGAACCAGCGATAAAAACAGTGAAAATTATGAATTGAATTACTTGACCTACCGTTAATTTGTTGACTTCCAATAAGCCACTCGCTTTGTATAATACTAAAGTGATGACACCAAACATCACTAATATAATAAAGGAAATAAATAAACCTCTAAAAACAGCATTGCCTAAGTTTACATTTTTAATTTTATTGACTTTTTGTAAATAGCGATTGCTCTCAAACAGCTCGTTGGTGTATGCTTTTACAATATTTATATTATGAAAAGTTTCTTCGACTACAACATTTGAATCGGCAATTGCTTGTTGCGCTTCAGCAGATTTTTTGCGAATAAATTTTCCAAAAAATAAGCCAAATACAACCACAACAGGAACAGTGTACAATATAAATAAAGTCAGCTCTTTAGAAATCAAAAACAGTAACACGATACCACCTAATAAGGTGAAAATTTGTCTGATGAATTCGGCAATATCTATGGATAATACATCGTGTAATTTTGTCACATCTGAGGTGATGCGACTTGTCAATTCACCAATTCTATTTTTTTCATAAAATGAAATGGGCAAACTGATAATTTTGGTATATAAATCATATCTGATATCAGCCAAGATACGCTCATTGGTATGTGCAAAAATATATAAGCGTAAGAAAGAAACTATACTTTGAATGATTAACAAGGCAACAATGATTTCTATTAATTCTAAACGTGATGTAATATTGATGAGCGTTGTGCCATTGTATGGTATTAAGTGCACTTCTTTGTGTTGTGCTAAATCGACAAGCAATGGAAATAAGTAGGGAAATGATAAAGCCGTTACAGTAGATACTATCAAGAAAAAAGCACCTAAGAAAAATAGAAATTTATGAGGTTTTAAATAGCTTAATATTTTTATGCCGCTCAGAAATGTATCTTTAGTAAACTTATCTGTTTTTGAATTGTCTTTTGAAGGCTTTCTAAAACTCATTTTTTTTATTTAAAAATAGAATTAATAATGACAGTTTTTTTTATTCAGCATATTGATTTCACATTATTTAATAAAATCAATTTAATGCAATAATTATAAGTTAACCTTATTGTTGCTGTGGCCCTTTTTTTCTAAAATGCCTACGCTTATTTGGTTTCTTCAATTTCTTTTTTGGCTGTGGCTGGTACAATGGTGTTTCACCAAATTGTGTGTCAACTGCTGCTTTAGGAATAGGATAGGCAAGCAATTCTTCGATCAAAAAAAGCTTGTATTGCTCTGGCTCACTCACCAAGGTGATTGCTGTTCCGTCAGTGGCTGCTCTTGCTGTTCTGCCAATGCGATGTACATAATCTTCACCATCATTCGGAACATCATAATTTATCACCAAATCAATGTCTTCAATATCGATTCCGCGCGATATCACATCAGTCGCAATAATAATGGCTGTTTTACCACTTCTAAAGTTTAATAATACTTGCTCTCGCATCTGTTGCTCTAAGTCGGAATGAATTTCTTCATTTTTAATTCCGCTTCTATTTAACTCGCGACTTAATTTTTTTACGTTTTCTTTTCTTGAGCAAAAAACAACAATTTTTTTAAACTTAACATCTTTTAAAATGGATTGTATGATGGGCGTTTTTTGTGCTTCAAAAATGATATAAGCTAATTGCGTAATTTTTTCAGGTGGTTTTGATATCGAAATATTTATTTGCGCTGGATCTTTCAAAATACTTAAGCC
>JADKZZ010000022.1 GCA_020848475.1 Chitinophagales bacterium
ACAAACTTTCTCTATCTCCATTTTTAGTAAGAAATATACAGACAATAAAAATAACGCCACCTGTCAATGATAACAACTTTCTAATAATTAATAGATGCCTATCTGTTAGCTGAAACCGTTTATTTATTAGTGATATTCCAATCGAAGCAGATAAAGGAACTCCGAATAAAATTATCATTCTAATGACAGGTTTTAAATAATAAATCCAAGAATCACTCGAGGCAAACAAAATGATAAAAACGATAACCCCTAAAACGAAACTATAGATTTCTCTATCTAATTTTTCATCCATAGAAATATATATATACCCACCAGTCCCCCATGAGATATTAAAAAAAAGAAGCGTGGGACTTAAAGTTCGTCCACGACAGAGGTGCTGAGATACCGTGAGATAGAAAAACCACAGCCCACGCCAGAGCGTGAAAGCAATTTAGTTTGTCTTTTCTCGGAGAAGATTCTCAGTTTTCAGTCGAAAGAAAAAACTATCGCTTAGTATGTCAATACTAAAATACGAATAATTTAAGATATTTCAAATGCATTAAATATTTTAACAATGGATTCTCCAAACTGGCGTAAGCATGCACTAAAGCGGTGAGTGAGGCGTGCTTGTGCTGAAGAAAATATTGACACAAACTCTTTCCGATTAGATGGTTTTAAATAGTATGGTGATAAATATCCACTTACTTAATTTGATGTTTTCCGAGATAAAAATCAACATGCAAATTATGTGAATGGTTTACCTATAAAAAAGTGGGAGTTCTTTAAGAAAAAAAATGATAAATTTGAAAAGATGAACAACAATAATATTCTTCTAAATTGCCCTTGACAGTTGTTCTCACCCGTCACCAGATAAACCGTTAATCATCTCATGCATACACAATGCTATTGCAAAAAATAGTCGTGATTTGTCGAACGAGTCACAAGACCCGTCGAGGACAGAGTAGCAATAATTAATAGAAATTCTTAAAAAATAATAGCTGGAAAATATCATTCAATAATTTCTAAATTATCACCAGATATAGTAGTTTCAATATAATTGACTTTTCTATTTAGATCAAATTGAAATTTAAACGTTGGGTTAAAATACACTCTATACCTATTTTCACCATAGATTTTCTCTAATAGCGAAATACAATGCGTAGGAATAAACACCTCAAGTGATTCTAATGGTTCGTTTTTTCTTCCATAAAATGCAGTTGCCTTAATAACTTGTAATTTTTCCATGTTTTTGTAATTTTTTTTAATATGATACAAATCAACAAATATCAATCCTATAAAATCTCTCTGCCAATTTGTCACTTCGGCTTATTTTTCCTATCTTTGTTGTCCATTTCTTATGAACGAGTTATTAGATTATATTGAGCAAAAAAAACACGATGAAAATCGTCAAGGCGAAGCGCTAAATCTAGCGCTGAATGAAAGTGAATATAAAAACAACAAGCATTTTTATATAGAAAGCTATGGTTGTGATATGAACTTTAGCGACAGCGAAATAGTAGCTTCTATACTTGCCAAACAAGGATACGGCATCAAGACTAATATTTTTGATGCTGATTTGATATTAGTAAACACTTGTTCTATTCGCGAAAAAGCAGAACAAACCGTTCGTCAGCGCTTGCGTACATTTAATCAAATAAAAGAACAAAAGCCATCATTGATGGTTGGTGTCTTAGGTTGTATGGCAGAGCGTTTAAAATCAAAATTTTTAGAAGAAGAAAAACTGGTAGATATAGTAGTGGGTCCAGACGCTTATCGATCATTACCAGAATTATTACACGAAGCAGAAGGCGGACAAAAAGGTATTAATGTTCTTTTATCTCGAGAAGAAACATACGCAGACATCTCTCCTATTCGCTTAGATAAAAATGGCATTACTGGATTTATTTCCATTATGCGTGGCTGTGACAACATGTGTTCGTTTTGTGTGGTGCCTTTTACTCGCGGCAGAGAGCGCAGCAGAAATCCAGAAACAATTGTCGAAGAAGCACGCGACTTATTTAATCGCGGATATCGTGAGGTGACTTTGCTCGGGCAAAATGTAGATTCTTTTAAATGGAAAGGTGAAGGAAAAAATGACGATAAAGAGGCTGCAATATTGGTAAATTTTGCACAATTATTAGAAATGGTGGCATTAGTCAATCCATTATTGCGTGTTCGTTTTTCAACGTCACATCCAAAAGACATTACAGATGATGTGTTGCATACTATTGCTAAATACAATAATATTTGCAGCTACATACACTTGCCGGTACAGTCAGGCAGCTCATCCTGCTTAGAGCGTATGAACCGTACATACGACAGAGATTGGTATATGAATCGAGTTGATGCGATTAGAAGAATTATTCCAGATTGTGGTATTTCATCAGACGTAATCGCTGGTTTTTGCGACGAAACAGAAGAAGAACATTTAGAAACATTATCGATGATGGACTATGCTCAATATGACTATAGTTATATGTTCTATTACTCTGAGCGACCTGGCACATTAGCAGCAAGAAAATACACAGACAATGTGCCTTTGGAAACAAAGAAAAGAAGATTGGCAGAAATAGTAGAAAAACAATACCAACTTTCTTTGCAAAACAATTTAAAAGACATTGGTAAGACATATGAAGTGTTAGTAGAAAAGATTTCTAAGAAAAATGAAGCAGAATATTGCGGCAGAAACTCTCAAAATAAGATGATTATTTTTCCAAAAGGAAACTACAACATTGGCGACTATGTTAATGTATATATTGAAAGTGCTAATAAAGCAACATTGAAAGGAAGAGTTGTTTAATGAAATAATGTATCAATGTAATAATTAACTAATGAAGTAACGTTCAGTTTTCATCAAATTACATTGTTACATAACTACATTTTAAAATTTATCAAATTAAGTAATGGATATACAATCAGTAAAACAACGCTTTGGAATAATTGGCAATGCACCTGCACTCAATAGAGCATTGGAAGTGGCTGTGCGTGTAGCTCCAACCAACTTGTCGATATTGATTACTGGTGAAAGTGGCGTTGGTAAAGAAGTATTTTCACAAATCATACATAACTTATCGACACGTAAGCACGAAAATTTTATTTCTGTCAATTGTGGTGCCATACCTGAAGGAACTATCGATTCCGAGTTATTTGGACATGAAAAAGGAGCATTTACTGGCGCACACGATAAGCGTAAAGGTTATTTCGAAACAGTAAATGGTGGCACTATTTTTTTAGATGAAATTGGTGAAATGCCTATTGGCACACAAGCGCGTTTATTGCGGTTGCTCGAAAATGGCGAATTTATAAAAGTGGGTTCTTCTATAGTGCAAAAAACTGATGTGCGCGTTTTAGCAGCGACAAATGTAGATTTGCCCAAGTTGATAAAGCAAGGAAAATTTAGAGAAGATTTATATTACCGCCTAAATACAGTGCCGATTTTTGTACCACCTTTGCGCGAACGAAAAGAAGACATCGTGATGTTGTTTAGAAAATTTGCATCTGATTTTTCAGAAAAATACAGAATGCAAGCCGTTCAACTTTCTGAAGATGCAAAACAAATTTTAATCAGCTATCGCTTTCCAGGTAATGTGCGTGAGCTGAAAAATATAGCAGAACAAGTTTCTGTATTATCGAAAGAAAAAACAATTGGCAAAGAGGAATTGGCAAGATTTATACCGACAGTAGAACAAAATACTTTGCCAACAATTACACACAATAATGAATCTACATCATTTACAGATAGAGAATTATTGTACAAAATGATATTCGATATCAAACACGATTTAAATGACTTAAAAAGTTTTGTGTGGAATATGAGCAATGGAAATTTTGACGACACCAAAATCGATTTCAGCGACGTTTCTGGTATTGAAAAAAACATAAGCAACACTACGCCAAATGTAATGTCTAAACAATATCCTGTTATTGAAAATAGTAGTGGCAATCCAACAATTATCTTGAATGATGAACCACAATACGAAGAAGAAAGTATAGACTCCAGTTTATCATTAGCAGATATGGAAAAAAGTATGATTATAAAAGCTTTGGACAAACACAAAGGCAAACGTCGTGATGCGGCTTTGGATTTAGGAATTTCTGAACGCACATTATACAGAAAAATTAAAGAGTATAAATTGGAAGAATAATGAATGTAGCAATGTAATAATGTAGTAATGTAGTAATGTAATAATGTAATAATGTAATAATGAAATAATGGAGCAGTTAAAAGACAAAATTATCAATACTAAATTTAGGGAATCAAGTTTCTCAATATTCAGTATTTCATTACTTCATTATATAATTATTCCAATTCTTATTTTATCTATTTCTTCTTGTAAAATCTATCGATTTACGGACGCAAGCGTTGACCCAAATTGGAAAACATTTTCTGTTACACAAACTACCAATATTGCTACATTACAGAATCCAAATGCTGCACCGAATTTTACTGAAAAAATAAAAGAAAAATTCTTAAGAGACACACGTCTTTCTATGATTAGAGAAGCTGGAGACTTAGAATTTATTGCTATTATAACAGAATACAACATCGACCCTGTTGCCATCACCAATACAGAAACAACAGCACAGAATAGACTGAATATTTCAGTAAAAATAGAATGTATAAACAAGAAGGATAAATCTAAAAGCTATACGCAAACCTTTAGAGATGGTGAAAATTACGACGCGAATAGACAATTTTCTGATGTTGAAAATAGCTTAACAAATACTATATTTGATAGATTAGTGCAGCAAGTTTTTAATAAAACATTTGGCAACTGGTAAACTATGAACATTCAAATACATCAAATATTATCTAATCCAGCTTTACTAAAAGATGTGCCTTTAGAAATTCTGCAAGGTTGGAAAGAACAATATCCGTATGTATCTATCTTTCAGTTGTACTATTTAATAAAAAAAGGAAAATATAACGAAACTGATTTACAAAAAACTGCTTTCTTTTTTAACAACAGAGAAAAATTATATTTTCTTCTCAATAACACAACTTTTGAAACAACATCTTCTGTTAATAGTATAAGAGAAAAATTATCAGTTGCAAACAACAACAATGATGCTATCATAACATCAGAGCAGGCTGAAAACACAAACACAAATGACATTTACAACGATGTAATTGAAGATACTGAAGTCGACAAATCACCAGAAATTACTGCACTTCATGATGGATTCATTGAAATAGATAATGTCTTTTCAGAAACGGAAGAAAAATCTTTGTCAACAGATGAAAATATAGAGATAGAAGAAAGTAGATTTGCTGAAACTGATGATTCATTAGCTGAGAAAAATGAAAATATTGCTGAAACTATTGCTGAGGATAATTTAGGTAATAAAGAAGATTTATCAGTAATTGAGATAAAATCTGAAACTGTAGAAACCGAACAAAAACCACTTTCTATTGCGGATCAAATTCTTTTAGAAATTCAACAGATGAAAGAAGAGCGAGCTAAACAAGCCGCTGCAATTGAAAATAGAGAAGCAACAGTAAACACTGATTATACAGCGCCTCAAAATGAAATTATTACACCAGAAATACACGCTGAAATAATTGAGAAAAAAAATGAAGAAAGCATTTCATCTAAAGAGATAGTAGCAGAAAACATAGCAGAAAAAAATGTTGAACTTTTAGATGATAGTACAACTCAAAATATTGCAAATGAATACAGTAAAGATGAAGAAGCAAAAGAAGATACTATAGCAGAAACTGATGAAGCGCTTACACAAACTAACACTACTATTGAAGATAGTACAAAAAAAGAAGAAAGTGAAACTATAACACATGATGAAATCGTTGAAGTAAAACAGGAAAAAACACAAGCACTTTCTATACAAGATGAAGTGATTGCTCGTATAAAACAAATACAAGAAGAACGTGCAAAAAAATTATTAGAATTAGAAACAGCTAACAACGTAATTACTGAAACGACAAGTGAATCTTCTTCAATCAATACTATTGAACAAACTACTTCAACAGCAAACATTGAAGAAAAAATAGAAAACAACATTGAAATAGAAAATGAAGCTGAAGTAAGTAATACGAACACCGTTGAAGTTAGCGACATCATTGAAGAAAAAAAAATCGAGCTTTCGCTTATTATAAGCGAAGTAGAAACAGAAGAAAAGGAACCTATAAAAGACATTATAATCGTTGACACTGCTGCTCGTACAATAAATACTCAAAGCATAGAGGTAACAGATGCTCCGAATGAACAAGATATTTCTGTTGACAATACAAGTGTTGAAGAAGTAATGGAAATCAAAGTTGTAGATGCGAAAACTATTGAAAAAACAAATGAAGAAGAAGACAATACAGCAGAAGATACAAAAAATATAATTAGCGAAATAAGCAACAATATTGAAATAGAATCAACTGAAAAAATTGCAGCTGTTAATACTGAACAGGCAATTTCGATTACTCAGCTCAACAACTTTGATGATGAACAAGAAACAGCATTATATCCTGAGCCTTTGCTTGTAAAAGTTGAACCTGTTTTTGCTGTCACTCACAAAGAAGAAGATAAAGAAACAGTAATTTTTGAAAACAAAACTACAAATAACAAAGTTGACGAAACAAACTACAAGGAAACATCTTCGACTACAGCTGAAAACATAAACACAACACCAAACATAGAGATAGCCGTTGTAGAAAAAACAGAATCAAATATTGAAGAAAAAATTACACTTGAAGAAAATAATGAAACAATAATTGAACAGCTGGAAAAACAATCAAGTGTATTAGAAAGCGAATCAGCATTGTTTATTCCTGAAGTAGAAGAAGATCTAGTAGAAGAACATGTGCCATTGGAAATTGTGACAGACAAAGAAAATATTGTAACGCCATCAATACATGAACCAAGCATTGACGACGAAATTATTCCTAAAATAATTGATGAAGATGTAAAAAACGAACCACATACTTTTGTTGAATGGTTAAAAATTCTAGACGGAAATTTACAAATACAAACCACTGAATCTGTTAAAGAAACGGAACATTGGATTGAAATTCCTCGCTACGAAGTAGAACAAACGCTTGCACATAAAAAAGAGATTGCCAAAGAAGAACAAAAACTATTCGAACCCAATTTTGAAGAAGGTGAAGTGGACTTATTTAACGAAATTGATGAAGAAGTAAGCAAGGTAGCCACCGAGTCCGTCGTGTTTAAACAAGACATGATGACCGAAACATTAGCAAAAATTTACCATAAACAAGGAAAATTGGACAAAGCTTTAGAGATTTATAACACACTTCGCTTGAAAATTCCCGAAAAAAGTGCTTACTTTGCATCTTTAATTGAAAAAATAGAAAAAGAAAAATAACATGTTTACATTTTTAACCATACTAATTATCATTGTAAGTTTATTTATTACTTTGATTGTTTTAATTCAAAATCCTAAAGGCGGTGGCTTGAGCGGTGGCATCGGCAGTGCAGCTTCTAATGTAATCGGTGTGCAAAGTGCTGGCGATGTAATGGAAAAAACAACTTGGGGAAGCGCAATCGTTTTATTGGCATTATGCGTAATGACAGCGTTTGTAGTACCAAAAGAAGGCGCTGCTGACAAAGTAAAAACATTAACTGAAGGTGCTGCAAAATCTGCTCCATCAGTGCCAACAACGCCGACTACACCAGCTGCACCTCAAAACAATCAACCTGCTAATAATCCATTAGCTCCAAAATAATTGAGAATAAAATATTCTACTCAAAAAACTCCTTTTAATAAGGAGTTTTTTTTGTCGATACATATTCCATTTACACATTTCGCTTTAGTATAATGTAAAACATTGCTTATTTATTTTCTATAATGCAATGCGATTTCTATATCATTTTTTACAATCGAAGTATTAAATTAAAGCTTGTAGTAACAATTCAATTTATCTCAACTATTATAAATATTTCAAATAAAAAATGCCTGCTCTTGCAGGCATTTTTTATTTAATTATGATATTCAATTATTGGAAATAAGTGATTTTTAAATCGTCAATATTATATTGCGTTGTATTGCCACCTGTGCCACTTCCAGTATATCTGAATGCAATGTAAATGTTATTACTAATGCTACCTAAAGCAATCGGCGTTGCTGAAGACCATGTAGTATTTACATTTGGAACACTTCCTAAAAGCGTCCAGTTCGCTAATGTTGGATCGCCACTACCTGCAAAGTCAATTGAATATAAAATCTCCAATGTAGTGGATCCAGCAGGTGAAAAAACGTTCGTTCTAAAGTTTAATGTTTCATTAGTAGAACTGCTTAAATCAATTAATGGTGTAATCAACCAACCAATATTAGATGCTTCGCCAGAATTATAGGCACTAATACGAGCATTTTTATTTGATGAGCCTGTTGCATACCAATATTTAGAACCAACAGTACTGAAGTTTGTCCAATTCGGTAATGACAAGTTGCCTGACGTAGAAGCACTATTAAAATCCTCAGAGAACAATACAACTTCTACAGGGCAAGCTGCTGTTGCTGGAATAAGCTCAGCGGCATCTCTTATGGTTAATTGTTTTGTTGAGCCATAAACAGAATAAACGCCAATTAATTTAATATTTCCGATTGGTGTATTTTGGTTAGCAAATTTTGCAAAGTTACTTGTACGCACTTCTATATTGTCGCCAAAGCAGTCTGTAGCTATTCGGCTCAAGGATTGTTGTGTTACAATATTTGCCCAAGGTTTATCTTGGTCAGAAGCTTGGAATGAAGCAGGATCTATTTCAATTAAACGAGCTTGAAATGCTTTCGTTAATTCCGATAATTTATTTATTTTAATAGGTGTAACCGCATTTCCACTTGGTCCTTTTACTATATATTTTGTAATTAATGAAGAAGGAATACTACCTACAGATGGCTGTCCATCAGAGTTATCAATAAAGCCACCCAACTGCAAAAATTTATTATATTCTCCTAATACTAATCCTTTACATTTAATGTAAATTTTTCTTCCTACTGGAAAGTCGTTGTACAAACCGCTTCTGTCAATCAATACTGGAATACCAGCCGTACCATCGTCGATGATGATGGTTTTATAATAGTTGCCACTTTTATCATCAGCCACCACAATACCTGAAATTGTGATGTCATCTGTAATCGTGATAGGTAAACCACTAGTAAATAATGCTTTTAAATCAGCAATTGAAGATGTTGGTAAATTTGGATCAACCGTATTAATTGGCGGTTCATCAATCTTATCTTTACGACAAGAAGTAACAGAAGATAATACTACAATCATGGTGAGCATCATCATTAGTTTATTCAATTTAGTTATCATATAATTCTGTTTAATTTTTATTTTGATTTGATTATTACATTCTAAAAGTAAGGTTTAAGAAGAAGTTGATACCGTAAGCATAAGAATATCTACTAGGAAATTTCGAAGCATCTTTTTCTTCATAATCGAAACGCAATTGTTCACGAGCACCAACAACGATTGTTTTATTATTGGTAACATTGCTAATTCCAGCATTTAATACTAAATAATATTTACTTGCATTTTTACCATTCATGTTTTTGAATGTCGATTTTAATCTCCAAGAATAACCACCAGACAAGTCTAAAGTCCACTCTCCTTTTTTGCTTAAACGCTCTTGTTGTAAAATGCTATTATACTGCTCTGATTGATAGGGCACGGCATCAACAGCACGCTCCGTACGATGCGTAGGTGCAAAGTCTGTCCACATCCAATCAAAGAAATTAACAGTAGCTCCTACGTACCAGAACTTTTTAGAACGATAGTTCAAACCTAAAGCATATGCTTGTTGTGGCGAACCAGCAACATTTAATCCTTTACTATAGATTGTTTCTACTTGTTTAAAAGTTGGATCTGTATCTACTGTTTCGATACCAACTTGTCTGTCGTTATAGAAATATTTACCAATAGAAGCTGCTAAAGTAGCAGAGAGTCCTTTATATATAGAAGCTTCGAGGCCAAGCTCCACACCTGCGTGTACTTTATCGATTTGTGTTACTGTGTAATTTCCTAAACTCTCGTAGAAATCATCGTAGAATGTAATAGAATTTGAGCCATCTTTAAAGTTGGTATAAAAACCAGTTGCTCTCAATTTCACTTTTGGATGAACGAAGATATAACCGAATTCGACAGAGCCTACTTTTTCACTTCTCACATCAGCAGCCACTTCGTTGCTTGTTCTGTTAGAGATAAAAATCTTGTTCCAAAATGGCGCTCTAGTCATATACATACCATTTGCAAACAAATAATTTCTACCATTTATTTTATAAGTAATACCAGCTTTTACAGCATAGTTAAAACTATTTACGCTTGCAGATTTTCCTTGTGAATGGTCAGGATTGATACCATTTTTAAATTTACCAAAACGATATTGTGAGGTATATGATAATTCCGTACCAACAGAAATATCAAACTTTTTAAAATTGACTTTTGTTTGTCCCCAAACTGCTGCTTTATGTATCACTTGATTATAATTATAACCATATTTATCACCTACTTTAACTACTCTATTCGGATGATTCAAGTCAGATTGTGCTGCATCGGAATATTGACCAGAATCGCTTTCGATAAACTCATCAACATCTACATAATAATCGGCGCCTAATAAATCTTTTACACGTTTAAACTGATTGGTTTGTTGAAACTGATAAGAAGCACCTGCTGTAATATCTACAATTTTTACTGTCGCATTATAGACTGTATTAAAATTGAAGCGTTGATATTTTTGCACATCATCACGCAAAACATAGGTTGCTCTTTTACCAGTAACACTATTGCCATTTACGCCATCAACATTATTGATAGTTGTATTTCCTTGTGATTTATTTGCGAAATAAATGTCATTCCATTGCACTTGCAATACTTCAGGATTTTCTCTGATGAATTCTTCAGCAGCCAAGCGTTGTGCCGTATCTTCGATGTAGCTTGGTAAATAACGATAATAATCTGGACGTGGATCTGCTGCGTTGTATCTATCAAAACCAGACAATGCTCTTTCGCCAAAGCTATAGCCTGCGGCGGTCATCAAATTCATATTTTCTTTTGGTTTCCATTCGTGTGTTAATATAATCACAGGTTGATGTCTATATTCAACTCTCGAGTTACGCACTTTTCCATCTTGATAACCCCAGTTTGGATTGTAATAATTTGAACCAGCTAAATCGTATGCTTCTTGTGTAGTCGCGGCAGCTTTTCCTTGTTTTGTAGGCACACCAAATGCTGTCAGGGATAAAGATTGGTTTTTAAACATTTTTTGGATAGAAGCGAAATAAGAAATACTCTGCATACCTGTTCCTTCAACATATCCTTTTTTTGCCCATCTTCCAAAAACTGAAACAGCAAAACTCCAGCCTTTTTTAGTGATACCTGAGCCCCAAGTTACGCCACCTCTTAAGTCATACGTTCTATTAGAAGTACCAATGGTAACACTAAGCTGTTTACGTTGTTTTGATGCTCTTGTATCGATAGCATATACGCCACCAACAGAACCAAAAGCAAATGTTGATAATTTCAATCCTATTGAATTTTCTCTATTACGTGTAACGTCGTTTAAGCCAGACCATAGATTGTATGATGAAAAACCATTGTCTATGTATTCAGTAGGAATACCATTCATATACGTATCATAAAAATCATTATCATAACCACGAATACGGAAGCGCGTGATTCCCCAATTAAATGCAGCTGCTGACAAAAAAGGATCGCGGCCTGCACTTAAAATAGCAGACACACCTTGATCTGAGCCAGATTCATCATTCGTTTCTACATCTTCTAAAGTAACAGTAGGAATGTTTTCGCCTACTTTATCTAAATATAGTGAATCATTTAATGATGGTGAAGTTGTGACAACTGTATCTTGGTCTTGATATTTTGTTTTAGAAAAAACACCAGATGTCATACCCAGACATACAAATAAAAGCAAGGAGCGTTGAATCATAAAAACTGGTATTAAAATTGATTGTTGATTTAAAAATAGCTTACAAAGGTAAAGATAAATCTTCAATTGTATATTATTAAACAATTCATATTTTCCACAAATAACATTCACAAATTTTTGATTAATATTGCACTATGAAAAAAATGACACCGTTTTTACTGTTAATTTCCTTATTTATAAGTAGCCAAAGTTTTGGACAAGAAAAGCAATACAAAATTATTGTAGCGGGCTTTTACAATTTGGAAAATTTCTTTGACACAATAGACGATCCAAAAACATTTGACAATGACTTTACGCCAAAAGGTGACATGCATTATACTGCAGATATCTATTTTGACAAAATCAAAAGATTGGAAGAAGTAGTTTCACAAATTGGGACAGATATTTCACCAGATGGATTAGCATTTTGGGGAACCGCAGAAATTGAAAATAAAGAAGTTGTAGAAGCATTGGTGAGCCAACCTAAATTAAAAAGTCGTAATTATCAAGTGGTACACTACAATGGTGGCGACCCTAGAAGTATTGACTGTGGATTCGTGTATAATCCAAAATATTTCAAACTATTAAAAAGCCATTCTATTCCGATTGATTTATCGAAGGCTGTTAAAGATGGGAAACCGACACGCGATGTGCTTTGGGTGACTGGCATCTTAAATGCCACTGACACGATGGATATTTTTATAGGTCATTGGCCATCGCGCCGTGGTGGTGAAGAATTAACAGCACCAATGCGTAATTATGTAGCGAAAACAATTAAACAACATACAGATTCCATTATTGGATTGAATCCAAATGCGAAAGTGATTGTTATGGGCGACTTGAATGACAATCCTACTGATGAAAGTTTAATTAAAATACTTCAAAGTGTTGACAAAAAAGAAAAAATAAAAGCGCTTGGTTTTTATAATCCTTGGATAAGCTATTACAATAAAGGAATTGGCACATTAGCACATAATGATTCCTGGGGTTTATTTGACCAAATCATACTTTCTAAAGGATTTTTGGACACTAAACAATCTGGATATTTTTATTATAAAGCCAATATTTTTAATAAGGATTTTATGATTCAAAAAACTGGAAAATATAAAGGCTATCCGAAGCGTACATGGGATTTTAATATCTATAACTCAGGTTATAGCGACCATTTTCCTACCTATATTACTTTGTTGAAAGAGATAAAAGAATAAGTTTATTCTTTATGACAACAGCTTTCTGTGCCAGTTTCTGTGGCTTTCATTATTGGGCTGATGTATGGAATACCTAAGTTTAAACCACGAAGTATCAATAATATTGCCATGAACGCTACTAAAATAGGAACGGCTTTTCGAATTTGGTTGCGCCATTGTAAGGAAATATATTTTCCTAATGCGGTCACTGCAACCATAATTGGAAAAGTACCTAAACCGAACGATGCCATAAAGAGAGCACTTTCCATGATGCTGCCTGTAGCTACAGCACCTGCGACAGCGACATAAACTAGACCGCAAGGTAAAAAACCATTTGCAAATCCTATTAATAGATAAGTATAAAATTGCTTATCGCTTCGTAATAATTTGCCAAGTATTTGTTTTATACTTTGTGAATATTTAGAAAATAATTTTGACTTAATAGCAATGTATTTAGAAAAAAATAGAAGTAATAAAATTGCAACACCTAAGAAAATAGATAAGAATTGTTGGTAGCCGCCCATAAAAAATTGATTACCTACAATACCAAATATCGCACCTATTATTGCATACGCAGATACGCGACCTACATTATACAATAAGATAAAAAAAATACGCTTCCACTTTGTGGCATCTGCGACAGGCAATGCGAGTGCGATTGGTCCACACATACCAATACAATGGAAGCTACCTAAAATTCCAATTGTAAAACCTGCTATGATGATATGTGCAGACATATCTAATTTATAAATTGAGAACGCTCAAAATAATAAGGTTTACCAGCGTTTTTCCAAGAAATTTTTATCGTGTAATACACTTTTGCTAATTGCTTTTTTAGGATTACATGCTCCTGCTTATCATTTAGCTGGAAAGCAGCAACATAATCTTTACTTTCATCTGATGGACATAATAGATAAATAGAATTTTCAGAAATATCTGTCACTAAAGTGCTAGGAAATTGCACAATAAAGCTATCCGCATTTTCACGAAAAACTAATTGATTAGGCGAGGCTGCTAAATTATTTTTACCATCAATTACATTTTGATAAAGCAATTCTTTAGCGTAATAATTTTTATCCTGCATTTCGTTCGTTTGTTGCATGGCAACATATACCATTGCTATTACAACAAAACAAAAGAACACGATAAAAACGGCTATACCTTTTCCCCAACTCATCATCAATTAATTTAAAATTTAAAAACTACATAAACGGTCCTAAGAAATTTGTGTTGATAGTTTGGATTTTTTCGCCATTTCTATACACACCAATTTTCAATTTTGTCGTTCTGCTTTTCACATCATTTTTATGCAAAATAATAAAAAATGTTTCCGTTAAAACTTTTTCTTTCGGCAATAATATCGTAGGCTTTCCTACTAATTGTATGTCTGCTTTCAGATTTTCAACTTTCAATTCAACAGGAATTTCTTGATTCGTTTTATTTATAATTTTAGCATTATATAAATTGCTCATTCTGTCATTAGGTAATTCTTGATATAACTGACCGCCAGTGCGCGCAATCTGAGTGTCTATTTCTTTGCGTGTGGCAATCAAAACAGCCAAAATAACTAACAAACCTACTAACACTGCTGTATATGCTTTTATACGTGGTGTGAAGGTCATTTTTTTACCTTCGGCAATGCCATTTTCCGAAGCATAACGAATTAAACCTTTGGGCAATCCAACTTTTTCCATCATAAAATCACAAGCATCGATGCAGGCAGTACAACCTACACAATCTAATTGTGTACCATTTCTGATATCTATACCTGTTGGACATACGTGAACACATTGATGACAATCTATGCAATCTCCTAAAGTGCGTTGTTCATTTTTTTTGAATTTACCGCGTTGCTCGCCACGTACATAATCGTAAGCTACCAACATTGTATCTTTATCATACATTACACCTTGCAATCTGCCATAAGGGCAAATTGTGGTACAAACAATTTCGCGTATATAGGCAAACACACCATAAAATGTAAGTGTAAAAAAAATCAAACCTAAGAAAAGAGAAAGATGTGCTGACAATGGTTCTTTGATGATTTTCACCAAGCTATCCATGCCAATAATATAGGCTAAAAAAGTATTTGCAACGATGAATGAGATTAGTAAATAAATGAAATGTTTGAGTGATTTTTTAAAAATTTTACTTCCGCTCCAAGGACCATTGTTTAATAATTTTTGTGATGCCGGATTGCCTTCAATCAACCATTCTATCGGACGGAAAACAAATTCCATAAAAACGGTTTGCGGACAAACCCAACCACAAAACAAACGACCATAAATAACTGTAAACAATGCTATGAAAATGATAAATGCAATCATTGCTATTGCGAAAATATGGAAGTCTTGCGGCCAGAAGATTTTGCTAAACAAGATAAATTTCCCATCTAACACATTGAGCATGACAAACGGCATTCCATTTACTTTTATAAATGGCAAACCAAAGAAAAGTAAGAGATAAAAAACAACGAGAATGGTTCTATAGTTATAGTATTTGCCGTGTGGCTTTAAAGCATAAATCCAGTTTCGCGCACCTTTCTCCGTTACGGAGCCTATTCTATCTCTAAATTCTTCTTTGTGGTCAAATTCGTCAGTATTCATAATGCTTAATTTGTCTTAGTAGAATCTGCTACCGCAGTACTAGCACTTTCTTCCGCATATAAATCTCCTTGTTTTTCTTTTGCACCTGGAGGATTTGTTCCTCTTAATGTTTTTACATAGCTTGAAATCTGTGCTATTTGTTTCGGCGAAAAATCATCTTTCCATGCTTTCATACCTTTATCAACGTAGCCATATTTTATTGTTTTAAAAACGTCTTTAATGGAGCCACCATGCAACCAATAGTCATCTGTTAAGTTAGGGCCGACACCACCTTGTCCTTTATCGCCATGGCACGCAGCACATTGAGCAGCATAAACCTTATGTCCAGCTTCAACATCAGCACCACTTAATAATTTCACAGAATTTTCGTCTATTGCGCCACCTTCTAATTTCAATAAAGAATCTTGAAGTATTTGCGCTTGTCTCATTTCCACTGCAAATTCATCTTCTTGTCTTGGAATATCACCTGAGATATTAAATTGATATAAATAAACGATTGCCGCAACGATGGAAGCAAGAAAACCGATAGTAAACCAAGGCGGCGTCACATTGTCTAATTCACGGATACCATCATAAACGTGGCCGGTATCCATATTTCCTTCTTCTTCTATTGGTTTTAGACTATTTAATCTTTCCCATAGTGTTTGTTGTTTTACAGATGCTTGTTTCTCTTTTTGTAACTGTTCGATACCTGTTAAGAATCTTAATAATTTTACAAAGAATAAGATGATGGCAACTTCTAAAATGATAATTATGATGAATGCCCAAAAGTAAATATTGGCAGCCGATGAAGCAGCGTTTGTGGCTGTTGTAACAGCTGTTGTAGTAGCAGCTTCTTCTGCAAATGACAATTGTGAAATGCAAAGTAGAGCTATCAATACACTTACACCTTTTATAGTGGTATCTTTTGCTTTTTGTTTATTCAGTTTATACAATTCAATAGCACTATTTACAGTCATTGACAATACGATGATAATAAATAATAGTATTAAAGCAATAATACTTAATATCGTATTTACTGGCATTGCGCCTTCTGTTGCTGCTGGTGTCGCAGGTGCTGATTGTGCAAAACCAACTAAGGACAATAAATTAATGAATAAGAATAAAAAAAGTGGTTTCATTTTATAATTTGTTTTCATCTGAAAGATTTTTAGTAATTGGTTTGGCAGATATAATAAAATAGTCGACCGTGATTTAGTCAACTATTTTATTTTTCCCTATTTATTCGTTTCATTTATATCGTTTTCCAAAGGTATATTTCTCATGTGATTGATAAAACCTGTATCTGCACGCATTACCCAAATCATCACGCCTATAAAAAATATGACGAACAACAATAATGAAGTCATCGGAAATACGCTCACTCCTGTTATGCCTTCTAAATAATTGATAAATTTCATTTTTCTGTTTTTAATGGTGATAATTTGATATTAGTTGCTTGTTTTTTCGCCTTTAATATCTTTACCTACTCTTTGCAAATAAGCTATCAATGCAATAATTTCTTTCTTACTGCTAATTTTTATTTTATCTGCTTTTAAGCTATTGGCAATTTTTTCTGATTGCTCTTTCAAATCTTCATTTGCTTTTGCCTCATAACCTCTTTCATAAGGAACACCTAAATTGCGCATAGCATGAATCTTAGAATTTGTGGTGCTAATGTCTAAATCGCGAACAAACAACCACGGATACTTAGGCATGATAGAACCAGGCGCCATAGAGGTAGGCTCTAACATGTGGTTAAAATGCCAGCTATCTGGATATTTTCCACCGATTCGTGCTAAATCTGGACCTGTGCGTTTGCTTCCCCATTGGAATGGATGGTCATAAATAAACTCACCTGCTTTTGAATATTCTCCGTATCGCATTACTTCGTAACGGAAAGGACGAATCATCTGTGAGTGGCAGTTATAACAACCTTCGCGAACATAAATATCTCTTCCTTGTAATTCCAATGGTGTGTAAGGTTTTACACTTGCAATAGTTGGAATATTTGATTTAACTAAGAATGTTGGAATAATTTCAAAAACACCACCTAAGCCTACAACGAATAAACTTAAAACCGTTAATAAGATTGGTTTACGTTCGATAACACTGTGCCAGAATGATTTTCCAGTTGACACATATTTTTTTGCTAATGGTGCTGCTTCTGCTTCCTCACGCTCAACAAAGGTACCTTGTTTAGCTGTTTTATATAAGTTATAAACCATAAACAAAACACCAGTCAAGAACACTGTGCCACCGACAGCACGCATTGCATAGAAAGGAACAGTAGTTTGAACAACATCAATAAATTGGTATTGCAATTGACCTTCTGGAGTAAATGCTTTTAGCATAAAGTAAGCTCTGAATGCAGCCCAGTACATAGGAATTGCATATAATATGATACCTAAAGTGCCAATCCAGAAATGTGTACTTGCTAATTTTTTAGAGTATAATTCAGTTTTAAACAATCTTGGTATTAACCAATACAACATACCGAAAGTTAAGAAACCATTCCAGCCTAAAGCACCAATATGAACGTGTGCTACTGTCCAATCGCTATAATGTGAAATTGCATTTACATTTTTCAAAGAAAGCATTGGTCCTTCAAAAGTAGCCATACCATAGCAAGTGATACCAACGACGAAGAATTTTAATATTGGATCTTCACGAACACGATCCCAAGCGCCACGAAGTGTAAATAAACCATTCAACATACCGCCCCAACTTGGTAAAACCAACATAATAGAAAATGCTGTTCCTAATGATTGAGCCCATTGTGGCAATGCTGTATATAATAAATGGTGAGGACCTGCCCACATATAAATAAATATTAATGACCAAAAGTGTACAATACTTAATCTATATGAATATACAGGACGATTCGCTGCTTTTGGAACGAAATAATACATCAAACCTAGATAGGGTGTTGTTAATACGAATGCAACAGCATTATGACCATACCACCATTGTACCAATGCATCTTGTACACCAGCATACATGGAATAACTTTTGAATAATGTTACTGGAACTTCAAAAGAGTTTACAATATGTAATAAAGCAACTGTTACCCATGTAGCTAAGAAAAACCAGATGGCAACGTATAAATGTCGTTCTCGTCTGGTCAAGATAGTACCTATCATATTAATACCAAAAATTACCCAAACAATAGTAATAGCGATATCTAAAGGCCATTCTAGTTCAGCATATTCCTTACCAGATGTATAGCCTGCCATAAGAGTAATTGCACCAACAACAATAATTAATTGCCAGCCCCAGAAATTTATTTTTCCTAATAAGTCGCTATACATTTTTGTTTTCAACAAACGAGGAATAGAATAATATACAGCTGTGAAAATACCATTTCCAACAAAAGCAAAAATTACTGCATTTGTATGCACTGGTCTTAGACGGCCAAAAGTAGTTGCTGCTAAATCGAAGTTTAAGACTGGAAACGCTAATTGAAAGGCTGCCAAAACACCTGCCAACATACCCACTACTGCCCAAAACATCGTCGCAATAGCAAAATACTTAGGTATGCGGTTGTCGTAATAAAATTTTTCTAATTCCATATTGATACTGATTGATTATTTTTTAGTAGTTGTGTTTATATCGTCAAATAAAATTCGATGAGCTGGTGAGTAAGCATCGTCATACTGGCCATCTTTTACGCACCATAAAAAGGCGAACAAGAAACCACCAGCTACGAGCAAGCTACCGATTAACATGATTATGATTACACTCATCTTTTAAATTTACGCCCAAAAATATAAAACTGCAATGCCTATTTTAATGACTGCTATCATTACTAAACATGACTTTTGTCATATTTTGTTTCTAAACCAATTTTCCATGCAGCCCACTCGCTCATGCCATAAGTAGTTAAAATAATTGTAATTGAACTACATGGCATTAGAATTGCAGCAATTAGTGGCGATAATGTTCCTTGCACAGCAAAAAACAAACCGACCACATTATAAAAAATGGACAATACAAAGCTAATTAATATTATTTTCTTTCCTGACTTTGCATAAGCAATAAATTTATCCAAATTTGAAAATTGTGATGCGTCTAAAATGGCATCGCATGCTGGACTGAAATTATTGGAATTTTCGGAAACAGCTACGCCAACATTACTGGTTTTGAGTGCGCCAGCATCGTTAAGGCCGTCGCCTATCATCATTACATTTTTATGTTGTATGTTTTGTAAATGCTGAATATAATTTAATTTATCATCTGGTTTTTGGTAAAATAATAAATCTGCATCATTTCCTAAGATTTCTTTCAGTTTATTTTTTTCGGCATCATTATCACCAGAAACAACGGCTATCGAATATTGAGCTTTTAATACTTCCATTAATCGATTAAATCCGTAGCGATAATTATGAATAATTTTATATTGTCCAATCCAAATGTTATCAATCATTATATGCACAGCACTGCCTGTGTTTGAAAGTTCAGAACTCGCATATACAAAATCATAAGCGCCAATTTTATAATGCTTATCTTCAATCCAACCTTCTATTCCTTTGCCTACGTGTACTTTAAAATTTTGCACTTCGGAAATTTTATTTATTTGCAATTCCTCTAAAATTGCTTTGCTTAAAGGATGCGTAGATTGTGACAATAGAGAAGCGATATTTTTTTGTTCGTTAGCAGATAAAGCTTGCCCATTATAAGAAACTTTCGTTTTATTTTGTTGCGTTAATGTGCCCGTTTTATCAAATACTAATTGGTTGATTTTGGTAATGTTTTCAATAACATCTGGATGACGCAAATAAAATTTGTTTTTACTGAGTATGCGTAAAATATTGCCATTGGTAAAAGTTGCCGACAAGAGCAATGCACATGGACATGCAACGATAAGTACGGTTGTGATTGTATTCCACATCAATGTATATTGACCTTTATACAACCAATAAGCAGCTGCAATAGTAGCAATTCCTAGCACTATGACGGTAAAGTATTTACTAATCACATGGATAAACGATGCATTCGAGTCTTCTTTTTGCTGAAAAGCATCTTTATTCCAAAGGTTAGTTAGATAGCTTTGTGAAACATCTTTAACCACTAAAAGCTCAATTAAACCAGCCATTTGTTTGCCGCCTGCATAGATTATTTCGCCAATATCTTTTGAAACGGGAATGCTTTCACCACTCACAAAACTATAATCAATTTGTGCTTTTCCTTTCGATAATATGCCATCTGCTGGCACTAGTTCATTATTATAAATTTGAATCAGATCGCCTTTTTTTAGTTGATATAATGCAGTCGGAATTATTTTATCTTCTTTAATCACATTCACGGCAATAGGAAAAAATGACTTATAATCTCTATCGAACGAAATAGACTGATAAGTTCTATCTTGCAAAATTCTACCAAGCAACATAAAAAAAACAATGCCGCACATACTATCTAAATATCCAGGTCCAGTATGTGAGAAGATTTCATAAATACTACGGCCAAAAGTAATGGCTATTGCCAATGCAATGGGTGCATCTATATTTAAGAATTTATGTTTTATGCCTTTCCATGCTAAAATAAAAAACTCATCAGCGCAATATAACAATACTGGTATTGAAAATGCTACAATGATATAAGACAAAGTGGCTCTTATGTTAGCCTCCACGACACCGTCTGCCACAAAATATTCTGGAAAGCTCATCATCATTACATTGGCAAAACAAAAGCCAGCGATGCCTACTTTATATATACGTTTATTATCCGATTTTTTTACTGTTGATGTGTCTAATGCATGTAGAGAAATATGAGGTTCATAGCCTATTTGTGTTAATGTTTCTACTACTTTGCGAAGACTTGTAGTATTATTATTAAAAATGATAAAGACTTCTTTGTTTTCAAAATTAACTTTAGAAGACACTACGCCTTTATTGATTTTATAAATATTTTCGAGCAACCACAAACAGGAACTACAATGCATTTGTGGCAAATAGAATGTAACATGCGTTTGCGTTTCATCAGAAAATTGAATTAATTTTTGTTGGATTGAAGTATCATCTAAAAAAGCAAACTTATCTGGACGTACTTTTATTTTCTGTGATATTCCTGGATTTTTATTGATGTCATAAAACGCACATAATTCATTTTCATTCAATATCTCAAACACCAATTTGCAGCCATCACAACAGAAAGTTTTATCCTGAAGTTGGATAGATGTATCTTTGCAATCTTCACCACAATGATAACAAGATAATTTAAGATTTGAATCAACACTCACTTGTTGCTACAGTATTTATTTTCGGCCACAAAAAATTTTGTTTTAGATACAACACATGTTGTACTAATTGCTCTAACGAATATAACTCTAATGCACAAATTTTCAAAGTCGTAGGCCAATTAGGTTGTTGCACATAATTGTTCAGTTTTCTTCTGATTTGTTGCAAAAGGTCGTTGATTCTTTGGTGTATTTGATAAAATGGATCTGTGTTAACCGTTACGTCTGATTTATTTTTGAAATGTGGAAATATTAAAATACTATCTTTCGTAAAAAGTTGTTTTAATTCTATTTGCAATTTTCTAAAAATGGCAATAATGATCTCAGCTGTATCTGTTTCATCTTCGTAAGAATAATCAATCAGATATTTATGAATTACTTCTAAATCGCTAAGCACTTGTGTGTAATATCTTTCTTCCAAATAAACACACAATTCTTCAGGTGTAAAATTATTATAATCTGTATGGTATAAGTTGAGCATTGTAATTTTTATTCAAAAGTACATACTCTAGTAGAAAAGACTACTGATGTGTATCAACTCAAAATATGATATTTATCATATTTACATAAAAATTAATGAAAATTTTGTTAAAATATTAATCGTAAAGATTAGCCGTTTTAACGAGCTTGTTTTTGTCAAGAATTTTAATTCTCTTACCAGCCAACTCGATAATATGGTCTTTATTAAATTCTGACAGAAGGCGAATAACCGTTTCTGTTGCAGTGCCAACTAAATTTGCAATTTCCTCGCGTGATAATGCCACGTTGATGTTGTTTTCAGCATCGATGCCATACGTTTCTTTCAAAAACAAAATGGTTTCTGCAACGCGCTCGCGAACAGGCTTTTGCGCAAGATGTGTAATGCGCTCTTCCGCTCGTTTTAATTCATCTGATAAAATTTTCATCATCTCGAATGATAATGTAGCATCTTTTTGAAGAATGGCTAAGAATATTTCTTTAGGAATAAAACAAACATTACAATCTTCCAAAGCGGTTGCAGTAGCGCTATATCGTTCGCTGGACAACAAGGCTTTATAACCAATGATATCGCCTGGTTTTGCCATGCGTATGATTTGCTCTTTTCCTTCGTCGCCAGTCATCGACAATTTAATTTTTCCACCGTTGATGCAGTAAATGCCTGAAGCGTAAGAACCTTCTCTGAATATTGTTTCTCCTTTTTTAAAAACAGAACAAATTTTATACGCTTCAATTTCTTCCATGCTATCGTGTTCTGTTTTGCAAAACACAGAATTGTAACGATTCGAGCAATGTTTGCATTCTGATTTCGTAAAGGATTGCTTCATGTTGCAAATTTAGTGGTAAATTTCATAATAACCGTATTATACGCATAAATTAATCCTTTAATAAATAAGAATATCTGATTATTTATTAAGATGTTGGAAATAAAATTAAAAAATTACAAAAACCAATTTATAGGCTGGAAAAAAGGCAAGGTTTTTTCCTCTTCACTGTCAACTTCTGGAACATAATTATAGGTCCAAGCTGCTTGTGGTGGCAAGCTCATTAAAATAGACTCAATTCTTCCGTTTGTTTTTAATCCAAAGTGAGTCCCTCTATCATACACTAAATTAAACTCAGCATATCTGCCGCGTCTGATGTATTGCCAATTTCTATGTTGTGTAGTGAAAATTTTATCTTTATTGCTTTTTACAAATTTACTATAAATAGGAATAAAGCTATTGCCGACAGCTTGCATAAATTCAAAAAGCGTTCTTTTCTCAGCAGCCGACTGCGGGCGAAGATGATCGTAAAAAATACCACCAACACCTCGCATTTCATTTCTGTGTTTAATGGTAAAATATTCATCGCACCATTGCTTAAATTTCATATAATATGAAGCATCGAAAGCATCGCAAACGTCTTTTAAAACCGTATGTAGATATTTTGTATCTGTTTCATTTGGATAAGCAGGCGACAAATCGATGCCTCCACCAAACCACTCATCTACGATATCACCATTTTCTGTTTCAGACATAGAAAAATAGCGTACGTTCATGTGTATAATTGGCACAAAAGGATTTTGAGTAT
>JADKZZ010000023.1 GCA_020848475.1 Chitinophagales bacterium
AATAATGGCAGACCAATCATAATCTCTGGTCATTCGCAAGGTAGTAAACATGCACAACGCTTAATACGCGAGTTTTTCGATGGCAAAGCTTTGCAAAAACAATTAGTAGAAGCTTATATCATCGGATTTCCAACACATGAAAATATGTTTCAGTATTTGAAAGTTTCCGACACACCAGATAGCTATGGTTCTTATGTTTCCTTTTCTACTTTTGGTCAAAATTCAAAAATAGAATCAATTGTACCTGAATATACTACTGCCGTTTCTGTAAATCCATTAAGCTGGACTACTGATAACACTTTTGTCTCAGGTCAAGCCAATAAAGGCAGCTTGTCGCCGAAAAACAATCATATAATTCACGATTATTTTGGTGCAAAAAACACACGCGGTATTGTTGAAATTCAAAAACCAGCAGATAAAAGCTTTGTGTCTATGGTGATGAAAAATTATCATCATTTCGACTATTCTTTATTTTATATGAATATCAGAGAAAATATAGCATTGCGAATAAATAATTTTTTAAAAAACACACATCAGTAACAATATATTGCTAACTGTGAAAAAAGATAAACTATGAAATCAACTTACCATAAAATGAGCTTATTAATATTATTGCTCTTCTTAACCACACAGCAAATTATGGCACAAGCAAACTATGATGTACAATGGAAATCTGTAGCAAAATTAGAAAATGAAGGAAAAACAAAAGACGCTCTTTCTGCTGTAGAAAAACTAATTGTTAGCGCAAGAAATGAAAATAATACAGCACAAACAGTAAAAGCATTGCTCTATAAATATAAGTATATACAAGTGTTGGAAGAAAATTCGGAGTTAAAAATAGTAGAGGGTTTAAAGCAAGAAATAAATATGGCTAAAGGTGCCGACAAGCCCATATTACAAAGCATTTTGGCAGAATTGTATTTTCAATATTATAACAGAAATGCATGGAAATTTTCGAATCGAACAGCAACAGACGTAAAACCATCAGATGATTTTAGAAGATGGGATTTGAAAACATTGTTTAAAGAAATTAATCAATATTATATTGCCTCGCTCAGCGAAAAAACAATCTTGCAGCAAATTAAATTAGATGCATATACACCTTTAATCGAACAAGCAAAAGGCTCACAAATTTTCCGTCCAACATTGTATGATTTACTGGCAAATCGTGCTATTGCTTACTTTAATGACGATAAAAGCAATATCGCTGAGCCAAGCAATGCATTTGCAATTGATGATAAAAAATATTTCGCAACAGTAAATGATTTTATTACAATTCAACTTAATGATGCAGATAAAAATGCACAAGATTATCAAGCATTAAAAATATACCAAGATTTATTGCGCTTTCGCTTATCAGATAAAAATAATCTAGTAGCATTAGCTGATGCAGATTTGCTACGAATACAATATGTAAAAGAACATTATAACAATAAAGAAGAAAATGAAAACTTGTACTATGAAGCTATATTGCGTTTACAAAAAGAATATGAGAAATGTAGCATTGGCGCGACAATCAACTATGAGATAGCAAAATATATTGCTGCAAATGCCATGTCAGAAAACAAGATTTTAAACAATGCAAAATTGGATAGAAATAGTATTAAAGAGGCACTCACGATTTGTGATGAAACTATCAAAAAATATCCGGAAACAGAAGGCGCAAAAAATTGTGCTGCATTACGCGAAACTTTTTTTCATAAAAACATTTCCATCACAACGGAAGAAGCAGTTGTGCCCAAAACACCATTTAAGGCGCTACTCAATTATCGTAATATTTCGACAGTATATTTTAAGCTGGTTCCATTGCCATATGCTAGAAGAGAGGACATTTTAGAAATCAAAAATAAAGAAACGCAAGATGATGTGTTAAAGCGAATCAATGCTATAAAACCAGTAAAGTCATGGAGCATTACAACGTCAGTGGCAACAGATTTTTTAGAACATTCCACAGAAATAAAAGTTGACGGCATTAAACAAGGTTGCTACGTATTGTTAGCATCAACGGATAAATTATTTACACTTGCGAATGGAAATAATGCAGTAGCATTGAACACAATTTTTGTTTCTCAAATTAGCTATACAACTCGAAACAATAACAATAAAGAAGAATTTGAACTGTATGTTTTAGATAGAGACAATGGACATCCTTTGCAAAATGCAATGGTGAAATTTTATAGAAATACGTATGACTATGATAAGCGAAAATATATACGTACAGACATTGGCACGGCTACTGCTGATGCTAATGGTTTAGTTACGAAAAAAGTAAACAAATCAACAGCAAACAAGTATTACTACAACGAGAATTTCTTGTTCGAAATATTTTATAAAGATGATTTCCTGCCGAGTGAACAATCGTTCTACAAATATTTTTATGCAAGAGAGGAGAATGTAAACAAGCAAAAAAATATTCAATTATTTACAGATAGAAGCATCTACCGACCTGGTCAAATCATATATTTTAAAGGTATTGCCACTCAGCAAAACAAGGAGCAGCATACATTGTTACCTAATGAAAAAGTTAGCATCACATTTAAAGATGTCAATTACCAAGATATTAGCACACAACAGTTTACCACCAATGAATTCGGCTCATTTACTGGCACATTCACCGCACCAACGACTGGCCTGTTAGGCAATATGACTTTGGAAACAAACTATGGCTCTACCAATGTGCAAATTGAAGAATATAAACGTCCAAAATTTGAAGTATTATTTGATGACGTAAAAAAAGCGTACAACTTACAAGACCAAATAAACATTAGCGGTAAAGCAGTGTCTTATGCTGGTGCAAATATCGACAATGCCGAAGTAAAATATACAGTGCGTCGCGTGGCACAATTTCCATCGTGGTGCTGGTATGGCTGGCGCAGTCCTTGGTTTCCTGCCAGCAACGAAAAAATTATCACGAATGGCATTACAAAAACAGATGACAATGGAAATTTCATTATCGACTTTAAAGCCATTCCGGATTTGTCGATTTCAAAAGAATTTAAACCTTATTTTAATTATGAGATTAGCGCAGATGTCGTAGATATCAACGGCGAAACACATACAGCAAGCACAACAGTACGTGTTGGCTATTTAGCAATTGAAGCCAATTTGAATGTGAGCGATAATATCAACACATCAATAGAAAATAAAATAAGCATCACCACAAACAACCTAAATGGACAACACGAAGGAACAGCAGTGAGTATAAAAATTTATGAATTAATAGCTCCACAAAATCCAAAAAAATCTAGACTATGGAATGCTCCTGATAAGTTCGCTCTTACAAAAGAAGAACACGATAATCTTTTTCCGTATGATGTATATGCAAATGAAGATTTGATGAATAATTGGCAAAAAGGTATGCTACTCAATAGCTATGCTTTTAATACAGATACACAAAAAGAAATAGTGCTTCCATCAAATTCACTAAAAAGTGGTGCTTATATCATAGAGTTTTCTTGTAAAGATAAAAACGACAATCTGATCGGATTTAAAAAATCATTTATTGCAACATCATCAAATGACCAAACACCAAAACCAGCAACATTTGCTTATTTCCATATTGACAAAAACACAGCGAAACCTAACGAAACCGTAAATATCCAAATAGGTTCATCGATGTCTAATTCGAAAGCAATACTAGAAATTGCTTTTAAAGGAAAATTGATAGATAAGAAGATGATTACGCTAAACAATGAAATAAAAACAATTCCTATTGCAATAAAAGAAAACTATATCGGTGGCATTGAAGTGAATTATGTGTTAGTCAATAAAAATAGACTATATAGCAAGACTACATTTATTACAGTACCATATGAAGATAAAAGCCTGAAAATAGAATGGCTTACTTTTAGAGATAAGCTATTGCCAGGTGCAAAAGAACAATGGAAATTAAAAATCACAGGTAGTAATAAAGAAAAAGTAACAGCCGAATTATTAGCGACAATGTATGACGCTTCCTTAGATGCATTTCTGCCGCACAGCTTTGGTTTCTATTTGAATCAATCCTATTTTAATGGCTATCTTGGTGGTTTTGGAAATGATGCTTTTAATAGCAAGAGCAGCCTTGTTTACACTTCTAAAAAATGGAATCCAACAAAAGAGTATGCATATCATGGTTATGATGATTTGAATTTGTTTGGTTTGTCCATCGACTCTTATTATTCTAGATTTTTATCTAAATCAGGATTGGCTTATCATGCAATGTCAATGAAATCAGAATCGGCAGGTGCAATGCTTAGTGAAGGCTCGGCACCTAAAGATGCCGAAAGTGAATCCGATTCTTTTGCTAATGAAATAGCGCCTCCAAGTCCAAGTGTGCAAGCAGATTCTGCGCCAACACAAGCGCCAACAAAACCAGCTGTAAAAAATGAGGTAACGCCACGAACCAACCTCAATGAAACAGCATTTTTCTTGCCTCAATTACAAACAGATGCTGACGGCAATATTTTGCTGAATTTCCAAATGCCAGAAGCACTCACGAGATGGAATTTCTTAGGCTTGGCACACACCAAAGATTTGAAATCACAGTATTTTACAAAATCCATTGTGACGCAAAAAGAATTGATGCTAACACCTAATGCGCCACGCTTTTTGCGTGAAGGCGATAAATTAGAATTTTCTACAAAAATCAGTAATCTGTCCGATAGAGATTTATCTGGCGTTGCCGATATTGAAATCTATGATGCAGCCACCATGCAGCCAATTACCACACAATTTATACAGTTACATGCTGGCGCAAATTCAGCCATTACAGCAAAAGATTTTACCGTAGAAAAAGGAAAAAATATTGCCGTAAGCTGGACACTGCATGTGCCAAGCAATATAGATGCAATTACTTATAAAATAGTAGCAAAAGCAGATAATTTTAGCGATGGCGAACAGGCTTCTTTAATAGTATTACCTAATAGAATGATGGTAACAGAAACCATGCCTTTGTGGGTGCGCGGCGAAAGCAAAAAATCATTCACCTTCGATAAATTATTAAACAACAAATCCAAGACTTTAAAAAATTACAAGCTTACATTAGAAATGTCGTCACAGCCGGTGTGGTATGCTGTGCAAGCATTACCGTATATGATGGAATATCCATATGAATGCGCAGAGCAATTATTTTCTCGCTATTATGCCAATTCGTTAGCCAGCTATATTGCCACAGAAAATCCAAAAATCAAAAGCATTTTTGATAAATGGAAAAACACAGATGCACTATTGTCTAACTTAGAAAAAAACCAAGAGTTGAAAGCGGTATTGTTAGAAGAAACACCTTGGGTGCGCGAGGCACAAAATGAAACAGAACAAAAAAAGCGTATTGCACTTTTATTTGATTTGTCAAAAATGGCTGATGAGCAACAACGAGCATTCGACAAGCTTATTCAAATGCAAACGCCAAATGGTGGATTCACTTGGTTTCCAGGCATGCCTGACAATCGTTACATCACGCAACACATCGTTGCTGGTTTTGGACATTTGGCAAAATTGAATGTAATCGATATCAAAAATAAATCTAAAATGGATGAAGTGTTACAAAAAGCAATCGCGTATTTAGATGCTCGCCTGACAGAAGATTTAGTCAATATCAAAAAATATGACCTAGCTTATTTGAAAAAAAATCATCTGTATTACGATAATATTCATGCCTTGTATGCACGTTCATTCTTTAATTATTCAATAGACAAAAAAGATGAAGAAGCGTATAATTATTTTATCAACCAAGAAAAAATGTTTTGGCTCGATCAAAGTTTATATGCCAAAGGCATGATAGCATTAACCTTACATCGCAATAAAGAAAAATCCAGCGCAGATAAAATAGTCGTGTCTTTAAAACAAAATGCCATTAATAGCGAAGAATTAGGCATGTATTGGAAAGCCAATGAAAACGCAGGCTGGTATTGGTATCAAGCACCTGTAGAAACGCAGGCTTTGCTAATTGAAGCATTCCACGAAGTGGCTAAAGACAATACCTCAGTAGATGAAATGAAAGTGTGGTTGCTAAAACAAAAGCAAACTACATCATGGAAGTCAACCAAAGCAACAGCAGAAGCGTGCTATGCATTATTGTTGCAAGGTAAGGATTGGATAAAATCGGATAAATTGGTGGACGTGAAAATGAATAAAACAACAATCAATCCGACTCAATTAAATGCAATCGTAGAACCGGGAACAGCTTATTACAAAGTAAATTGGTCTGGCGATGATATCAAACCGGAAATGGCAAAAATTGAATTGAAAAAATCAGATAAAGGACCAGCTTTTGGTGCCATATATTGGCAATATTTTGAAGATTTAGATAAAATTTCTGGCGCAACAACGGCTTTGCAACTTAGTAAAAAATTATACAAAGAAATAAATACCAATGAAGGGAAACAGCTAATAAGCATTAGCGATAAAACACCCTTGCAAGTCGGAGATGTGATAAAAGTTCGTATCGAAATCCGCACGGATAGAAACTTAGAATATGTACACTTAAAAGACATGCGTGCTGCAGGTTTCGAGTCGATAAATGTGTTGTCGCAATACAAATATCAAGATGGATTAGGCTATTACGAAACGACAAAAGATGTGGCCACTCACTTCTTTATGGATTGGATGAATAAAGGTATTTATGTGTTTGAATATGGATTGCGCGCAACTTTAGCAGGCGACTTTAGCAATGGCATTACACAAATTGAAAGCATGTATGCGCCCGAATTCAAATCGCATTCCAAAGGAGAGCGTGTCGTCATTACTACTAAATAATAAAAAGGAATTTCATCATTGCGAATACTCAGTACGAACTACCAAATACTAAGTATTTTTGATAAAAAGGCGTGTCACTATTATATTTGGTATTATTTTTGACCTTTAAACGTGGACAATCAAACAACAGTAACAATATGAAAAAATCAATCTTTCTTTTTACAATTAGTGCTTTAAGCATCGCCACATCGATGGCGAGAGACATTTCAGAAAAACGACACTTAGTAGGCTTCAACGCTGGTTTTTCTATGAACACGATGGGATTGCAAAAAAATTCTACTTATGATAATTCAAAAAACACGATTAAACCGGGTGGTGTTTTTGGTGTCAATTATGAGTACAGAGCTCCAAAAGTATTTGGCTTGGAAATAGGCGTAAACTACGCCAATAGAGGAACGCAACAACGCCTTATTGATGATGCATTAAACAGAAGATCATTCTATCGTTTAAATTTTCATTCAATAGAATTGCCGGTAACGATGAAGTTTTATGTAGGCAAGAAAAAGGTATTCAACTTTAATGTAGGTGGTTTTGCATCGTATGCCGTAAACGTACAACAAAGAACAAAAGTTGATTTCAAGAATGATGCATTAACAGATATTGACGATAAAGAAAATAATTTCTTAGGCAAACACAATGACAAAGATATTAATGGCAATCGTCCGTTTAGAGCGTATGATGCTGGTGTAACAGCAGGTTTTGAGTTTGTGTCTAAATCTGGTTTTGGTGTTGGCGCTAAAGTGCAACAAGGCTTTATCGATTTTACAAATTCAAAATTTATTGTTCCATTAGACAATAAAAAAATCTTCCACACCAATGCTATCGTGTACGCATTGTTTAAAATTTAATTTTTTAAAATACAGTTATAAAGTCTGGCATCGTGTATTACGTTGCCAGACTTTATTGTTTTTAGCTTTAACACTAAAAAAACACAAAAACCTAATGACTAATATGGAATAAGCTATAACTTTATATCATGAAGGTAGAAATTGAAAGAGTAAATGAGAAAGTGCACTTGACAGCCAAAAATGAACAAGGCGTTATTGTGCACATGGATGGCTCGCCAGAAATTGGTGGTGAAGAGCTTGGCGCACGACCTATGCAGTTAGTGTTGATGGCGCTTGGTGGTTGTACTTCTATGGATATGCTTTCTATGCTCAAAAAAATGCGCGAAGAGGTAAAATCCTATAAGGTAAGTGTTGATGCAGAACGAGCAACAGAACATCCGATGGTATTTACAAAAATACATATCCACTACACACTCGAAGGAAAGCTAAAAAAAGAAAATGTAGAAAAGGCAATTGCACTTTCTATGGATAAATATTGTAGCGTAACACACATGCTCAATTCAACAGCAACAATTACACACAGCTACGAAATAAAAAATTAGACCATTAGATGTGAGATATGAGACAAGAGAAAAAATCTCAAACCTCAAATCTCAAATCTCAAATCTTATCACATGAAAAAATATACCAACTTTGCTACGCAAGCGATACGCACGCAACAGGAACGCGCATTCAGAGAACACAGTGTGCCTTTGTATCTAACCTCATCGTTTACGTTTGACGATGCAGAACAAGCTCGAGCTTTATTTGCTGATGAATATGTGGACAATATTTATTCTCGTTTTTCCAATCCAAATGTCAATGAGTTCGTCGAAAAAATGTGTGTACTCGAAGGCACAGAAGACGGCTTCGGTACAGCAACAGGTATGGCTGCTGTGTTTGCGTCGATGATGCCATTTTTAAATGCTGGCGACCATATCTTGGCATCATCAGCATTGTTTGCCTCATCTACAAGAATTATCAAAGATTATTTGCCAAAATGGAATATAGAATATTCCTTTTTTGACATCAGCCAACCAGAAACATGGGAAAGCCAAATACGACCTAACACAAAAATGTTATTTGCTGAAACACCATCAAATCCGGGCTTAGTGTTAATCGATTTAGCACACTTATGCGCACTTGGAAAAAAGCATAATATCTTGGTGAATGTAGATAATTGTTTTGCTACTCCTTACCTTCAAACACCAGCAAAATATGGTGCAGACATTATTACTCATTCTGCTACGAAGTTTATCGATGGACAAGGTAGAGTATGTGGCGGAATTGTATTAGGCAATAAAGAATTGATAAAAGAAGTGCGAGCATTTTGCCGACAAACCGGACCAGCTATGTCGCCGTTTAATGCATGGATATTGTCAAAAAGCTTGGAAACACTACATGTGCGCATGGATAGGCATTGCGAAAACGCATTGGCATTGGCACAATGGTTGGAACAACATGAGGAGATTCAAAAAACAATATATCCATTTTTACCATCGCATCCACAACACGAATTAGCCATCAGCCAAATGTCGAAAGGAGGTGGCGTTGTTACCTTCGAAGTAAAAGGAGGTATCGATAGAGGGCGCAAATTTTTAGATAGTTTAGAAATGTTTTCACATACGGCAAATCTCGGCGATTGTCGCACTATTGCAACACATCCAGCATCAACGACGCACAGCAAAATAGACGAAAAAGTGCGTGAAGCAGCTGGCATTTTTGGAGGAACCGTACGTGTGTCCGTTGGCCTAGAACACATCGACGATATTAAAGCAGATATACAACAAGCATTGGAAAAAAGTAAAATCTAATATCTTTATAAGGCAATGATAAAAAAAATAGTTGCCGCTGAAGCACTGTATGTTAGCCTGTTTTGGATAGCCTATATGTTTTTGTGTCTGCATTTTTATGTAGAAAGAAGCACCTATGCTGATAATAGCTATTACCTATTCGAAATCATTCAACATAAAGACTTCTGCATACAATACAATCGATATAGTGCAGTGCTTACTCAATGGCTACCTGTATTGGCGGTGAAATGTCAATTGCCATTAAATATGGTAATGTATGCATATTCATTAAGTCCGGTTCTCCTGTTTTTATTACTTTTTCTATTTATTCGTTACACGTGTCAACAAAAATACATAGCGTATATTTTTTTGTTTTCATTAATACTCACTGTTCATGATTCCTTTTTTTATGTCAATGATGAACTCAATCAATCAGTAGGCTTTTTGTTTGTGATGACCTCGATATTAAAAGCGGAAAAATGGAATAATGCCATACGATTTTCTTTGATATTGATGCTAATATTCATCCTGCAATTTGCTCATTTATTCTTATTACTGGCAGCGCTTGTGTTATTAGTAGTTTTCTATCTAGAAAGACGGCAAGCCATTTCTCTAATGTCAATAGTATTTGTGGTTTTGTTGATATTGGCTCGTGCTACCATATTCAAAAGCGGTAGAGATGGTTCCAGCATGGATTCCTTAGATTGGCATGTCCTTACATTACGCAATATATATTCGTCGCCATTTGCATTGTTTACGAGAGAAATGATATGGAAATATTATTTACCAGCCATCGTGTTGATAGTATTATTATGCAGAAATATTCAAACAAAAATTTGGAGTAAAATGGCACTGATATTTGGTGTTTGTGGCATGTATCTATTGCTTGTCATATTTCTGATTCATGGCGCTAGTGCCATTTATTTAGATAAATATCTAGCAGTGTTATTTTTATTGCTGTGGTCGTATATTGCGTTTAGTTTAATAACAATATCAAAAAATAAAAATGCCATATTTGGAATGATATTGCTTGCGAATTTAATTTCATTTTCAAGACTATATACTGAAAAAACATACAGCCATCGCGTTGAATATTTAAAGGTATTAATGGCAAAAGGTACTAATAAACAAATAGTTTTATATGAAAATATGCCAACTGACATACAAACGATGTCCTGGTCGGTGCCATATGAAACGCTTTTGATAAGTACTTTAAATGGTGAGTCGAAAACAATTTTGGTAAAAGAGTCATTTTATAAAATCGAGGAATATTTGTCGGACAGCACGGCATTTTTAGGTGCAGAATGGACTTTTCCGCAGGAAACAAAATTAAATGAATATTATTTTACGCTAAAAAATGGTTTATATGAATACAAACCATAATTTTTTTTGGATAACATCGAAAAAATACTATCTTTGCCGTCCAATTATCTTGTAAAGATGATTTCGGTGCGGTAGCTCAGTCGGTAGAGCAAAGGACTGAAAATCCTTGTGTCGGCGGTTCGATCCCGCCCCACACCACAAACAATTTTTGTAATGCCTTGTAAATTAATAGTTTGCAAGGCATTTTTTATTTAAAAATATCTTTGAAGTACACTTTTTTGAAGTTTCTCTTTATTCCGAAAGATTTCTTATAAACTTCTTTGTAAGTCAAATACTTATGAGACATTTATACTTTCATAAAGGGCTCATTCTTTTTTATTGTATTTTTTTCCAAAGTGCTATCTGTATATCATCAACAATGATAGGCACCTCGCTTGGATTCCAAACGAACACTTTTAGTATATCGCGCTCATCTTTATATCGATGTGGTGCGCGCACAAAAAAGGATATATATTGCCATTGCTTAGTTTTGCCAGCATGTAGCAAATGATGATTAGGATTGTCAATTTTAGTTTGCAATCGCACAGGTCGCCATCGAATTTGCGCACCATTATGTACAAACTCAGCGGCAATAACAGCTTGTTTGTAATGGTCATATTGTAAAGCTGGACAATACACCCAACAAGAAATTTTGAAATAATCCAAAGCTTGTACACCTGCGGTATTTGCTGGAATCTGAATGGCTGGTGTCGTCCCTTCTTTTAGCTCAAATGCATAAGGACTGCTTTTATAAATTGTAGCATTAAAAGAATTGCTAAAAGAATCATCGAAAGATTGCGTTTGAATAGTTTTCACAAACTGTAGCTTATTGCTGTCAGGTTGATATTCGCGAGAATCAAAAGCAATATGTGCATTGTAGCTTCCTTTGCTTTGCAAAAAGTTTGCGCGATAATGCGCAAAATTACTGTCTTCTGTCCACAATAAGCCTGCTTTGAATTGCCAAGTTTGAAACATGTTTAAAAAAATAAAAAAACAAACCAAAGCCAATGAAAGTGTTTTTAATCCTATTTTCCTCCCTATCACAGTAAAAAAAACAGCCATCGGAAACGCCCATATAGGATATGTTTCTATCATAGGTCTGGAGCCAAAGCCATTGATATATTGCCAGCACCACCAACTATAAATTACCCAAACGTATATAGGTAAAAACAGGAATGATGGCAATGCAGAATTTTTAAAATTACGATGCAGAAAAAACAAACCTATAACAGCAAAAAATAGGATTGGTGTGTACGACAGCCAGCCATTTGCAAAGCCCAATAGTCCTTCTTTTATATGTGGATGCAAAAAATCAAAACCTTCTTTTGTGTAGCTATAAAAGATAAAATTTCCTGATAAAATTTTCCAATATAGGAATTGTGGTAATAGCATAATTAAAAATAATAATGCCATTAATACATATTGACCAACATGAGTACTTATCGTTTCAATTCTTTCCCTAAAAGTATCGATAGAATAAACATTCCATAAAAACGGAAAAAGCAAAATGATGATTTCATTAGGCCGTATCAATGTGATCATGCCACATGCCAAACCAATTGCAATAGCATATTTTGTTTTTAAGCTAAGATAATAACAATCTGTCGCCCATAAACATAGCGCATACAGTGCAAATAAAAACACATGCGACATGCCGAGGTGCGACACGGAAAAAAAGTATAAGTTTGTGCCGATTGCAATAGACATTAACACGATGGCGCTAATGCTATCTGAAAAATATTTGGATAATAATTTTCGTAAAATCCATAATCCAAATAAACTGTATAATATAGTAGCAAAACCAACAGCAATATTATATGGAAGCGTATAGCCGTCAGCAACATAAAGGTTTGTGCTTTTACAAAAAAAATGTGCCGCAAAAAAAAATGGACTATATAAAATGGCAACGCCATTTGTGTATTTGATAATCGTGTTGTGTTTAAATGCGTGTGCTTCCTCAATTTGCAGATAAGCATTTTCGAGTGTGCGCACGCTGCTTGCATTGTATTCAGCACGCTTGCCTATTGTTTTTTGTAAGTCATGCAAATCATCATAAATAAATAATGCAGGTAAATAGGCATAGTAGCCCCAAGGGTCGCCACCGCCTTGTAAAAAATTACGATAGCTTTTGTAATAAAAAAAGGAAGTGAAATATACAATTACTATTAGGATAAATGCTATTCGCGACTTCATAGAACAAAGTAAATAAAATAGATTGGTTTTTATATATGCATATATTTAAAGAAAAACAAGAAACTACATTTTTATAAATTATGTACATTTGTCCTAATCCAAATAATTTGAGTACAGTAAAAAAATTAGCAAGCGACACTGCTGCGTATGGCGTAAGCAGCATATTGGCGAGGTTAATAAATTTCCTTTTTGGCTTTCTAATTATCAAATATATTACCCAAGCAGAGTTTGGTACATTTACCAATTTTTATGCGTATGCAGGTTTTATTTTAGTGGCACTAACACATGGTATGGAAACAGCCTATTTTAGATTTGCCAATAAAGCCGAAAGCAAAGAAACAGCATTTACAACGGCATTTTTTTCCGTGCTTATTGCTGTTGTTTTATTTGTAATCCTTGCTTATGTTTTTCAAAACAGTATTGCCGAATATGTCAAAGAACCGAAGCTATACATTCAGTTTTTTGTGTGGATGATGGCATTTGATGTGCTGGCAGCAATTCCATTTGCATCGCTCAGAAAACAAGGACGTCCAATTGCATTTGCAGCTTTGAAAATATTGAATATCGCATTGTTTATAGCATTTAATATTATTTTCTTTTTGCTGTGGCCAATATTGGAAACAAAAGGTATAAGTAGTACTTTGATGAGTAGTGTGCCATCAAAAGTTTCATTTGTTTTTATTGCTAATATTTTGGCAAGCATATTGACTTTTTTGTTTTTGATAAAACAATTTCAGCAATTACAATCACGCATAGATTTTGCATTGTACAAAAAAATGTTAGGCTATGCCATGCCGATAATGTTAGTGGGCTTTGCTGGTATGGTGAACGAAGTGTTGGACAGAATAATTATGACTAGATTATTGCCTTATGATGATATCACAAATAAAGAACAACTAGGCATTTATGGCTTTAATTATAAATTTGCTATGCTTGTATCTATGTTTTTGCAAGCATATAGGTATGCTGCAGAGCCCATTTTTTTTAGATATGCTGATAAGTCAGATAACAAGCAAATGCTGGCGAAGACAATGAAATACTACACGATTTGTGTGTGTGTAATCTTTTTGAGTATTGTTTTGTTTTTGCCGCTAATACAAGCACTTTTTGTTTTGTATTCTCCTAATTCCATTAATTATTTTGTAGGTGCTGATATCATTCCTATTTTACTGATGGCTAATATTTTTTTAGGTATTTATTTTAATATTTCTACTTGGTATAAAATTACTGACAAGACCTACATAGGCGCTATTATTTCCATTATAGGCGCCAGTATTACCATCATTGCCAATGTTATTTTGGTGCCACAAATTGGATACCACGGCGCAGCATGGTCAACCTTATTGTGCTATTTGTCGATGGTGTTGATTGCGTATATTGCAGAGCAAAAATATTATCCTATACCATACGATTACAAACGCATTGTAAGCTATATCATATTAGCGCTTGCACTTTATTTATTGTTGAAATTTCTTGTTTTGCCGATGTCGTTTTCATTATTCTTGAATACTACAATCGCCGTATTGCTATTACTATTTTACTTGTTTATTGCCTACTTTTTAGAAAAGAAAAAATAAGTCGTTAATAAAAAATCTCACTATATTTGTATGGTGTTTATGAGCGACGAAGCGCTTGGGCAATATATTTTCTAATTTGCATATCTAAAAACGATGAAACTAAAAATAGTTAATACTTCCGATAATCCACTACCAACATATGAAACAGAAGGATCTGCTGGCGTAGATTTGCGTGCGCAATTGCAAGAACCTGTCATGCTTAAACCACTACAACGCGCTTTGATTCCGACAGGATTATTTGTCGAGTTGCCCGATGGCTACGAAGCGCAGGTGCGACCACGCAGTGGATTAGCATTGAAAAAAGGCGTAACCGTACTTAATTCACCTGGCACAATCGATTCTGATTATAGAGGTGAAATAAAAATTATTCTAATTAATCTGTCCAACGAAACAACCATCATCAATACTGGCGAACGCATAGCTCAACTAATCATTTCCAAATATGAAAAAGTTAGCTTTAAAGAAGTTGATGAACTTAATGAAACCAAAAGAGGCGAAGGTGGCTTTGGACATACAGGCGTCAAATAAATAAAAGGCTTGCTAAAAAAGGTTAATTCTTCTACAGTTGTCACTGTTTGCGTGCTAAAATCGTTATATTAGTAAGAAAGGAACAAATTTTGACACCTATTCATGTAAAATAAACACCTCATCTTGAAAAATACGCTATCGATATATCTATTTAGTGTTGTGTTGTTGCTAAGTATTGCACCATCAAGTTTTGCTAAAAAAAACAAAAAGAACAAGCAAGATAATTCTTCCTCATCTACTACTGTTACCACTAAAAAAGACTTAGAATTACAAGCTTTGTTTATAGAAGGCATGCAAGCTTATATTTTGGGAAATTCGCAAGATGCAATTACTAAATTTAATGAAGTATTACGCAGAGATGCTAAAAACGATGCAGCTTTATATGAGCTTTCCAAAATTGCGTTCGAAGCAGGAAATATGGACAAATCCATCGAATTTGCGCAAAATGCAATAAAGCTAAATCCAAATAACGAATTCTATTATCAATACTTAGCAGAAGCAAAAGGAGAAAAAAAAGATTTTATCGGCGCCGCCAAAGTGTATGAAAACGTAATACAATTGAAGCCAAAAGAATACGATTATTACTACGATTGGGCTTATATGCTGACGAAAGCAGAAAAGTATAAAGACGCTATCGAAGTATATGATTTATTAGAACAAAAAACAGGTGTTCAAGAAGAAGTTATTTTTCAAAAACAACCACTGTATATTAAACTTGGCAATATAGAAGATGCAGTCAAAGACATTGAAAAACTCGTCAAACTCTATCCTTCGGATACGCGTTATATTGCCTTGGCAGGCGAACTCTATCTGTCGAATAAAATGTATGAAAAAGCATTGCAAACTTACAATAGGATTATTGCCAAAGAGCCTAATAATGCAGATGCGTTACTGGCAATTGCTGATATATATAAACAAAAGGGCGACAATAAAACACACGATGAATACCTAATCAAAGTATTTAATAATCCAAATATCGATATCGACACCAAGATAATGGCATTTATACCATATATCGAGCGTATGGCAAAAGATTCTAGCATGCGCAATGAAGTGATGCTAATGGCAGATAAATTGGTGGAGGCGCATCCAAATGACGTGAAAGCAACCACAGCTCGCGCAGATGTATTATACAATAGCAACAAAAAGCGAGATGCACAAAATGAATATGTAAAAGCGATACACCTTGGTGCAGATATTCCCAATACGGTTTGGATACAACTCTATATTTTAGATACAGAGCTGGAAGATTATGACAAATTGATTGAGCATACAAAGGAAGGGATTCAAAAAAATCCGAATGATCCTTTCGGCTATTTCTATAATGCGATTGCGCAGCAACAAAAGAAAAATAATAAAGAAGCCAGCAATGCCATATTGCAAGCGTTTGCCACGCAACAAAAATCTACATCAAATCCAATTTACACGCCTCAGCTAAAATTACAAATGTTGATTTTATTGGGTGATGTGTCATTCGAATTGAAAGATTATACACGTTGTGACAGCTCCTACGAAGCCGCTTTAGAGATAGACCCGAATAACGCAACAGTGTTAAACAATTATGCCTATTATCTTTCAGAGCGTGACGACAGACTGGAAAAGGCAGAACGCATGAGCAAAAAATCAAACTTACTGGTCGATAATAATTCAGCATTTTTAGATACCTATGCTTGGATTATGTATAAAATGAAAAATTATACAGAAGCGCTAACATGGATTGAACAAGCTATGGAATTTCCAGATGCTCAAGAAAGGGCTGAATTGCTTACACATTACGGCGATATCTTGTTTAAAGTTGGTCAAGTGGATAAGGCCGTTTTGCAATGGGAAAAAGCATTGCAAAGAGGTGGCGATAAAATTGCGCTAGAACTGAAAATCAAAAATCAAAAAATTAATTAAATCACATACTTGTTTCTAAAAATAACCATATTCCGAAATGATGGCTAATTTTTCATTCTATAAAATCAAAATAACAACATTGCTCTTTATGCTTATGAGCATGTTGTTGTTATTGCCTGCTTGTCACAGAAATAAGAAAATAAAAAAAACAGATGAGATAGTAAGTGTTCCTATAAAACCAATAGCACCAACACCAACAATACCAACACCAATAAAGATAGATGCCGCCGTGTCGTCATTATTGGCAAAAGTCAATAACAATGAAATTGTATTTAAAGAATTAGCACTTAAGTTAAAAACAAAAGTAACATCACCAGACCTCAATCAGAGTTTCACAACTAACATACGTTGGAAAAAAAATGAAAAAATTTGGCTGTCAATGTCTATTATTGGCATCGAAGGAGCGCGCGTACTGATTACAAAAGACAGTATAAAAATTATGGACAAAATTAACAACAGATATGTCTTAAAACCATTGTCGTATATTAAACAAAAAACATTGGTTGATTTGTCTTTTGCCGATATTGAAAATTTATTGCTTGGTCAATTAGTATTTGTAGATTCAACAAAAGCTAAATATGTAGAAAATGCTACAAATACAACAATCAATGCTGATGGTGTTCGCTTCCTCACTAATGTTTTGTTTGATAAAACAAGCAAAAATCCAACATCTATTTTTGTGAGTGATAAAAAGTATCCGCAAACAATTGATGTTAAATATGATAATTATCAAATGCAATTAGGCAAGCCATTTTCGATGGACAGAGAATTGAAAATGAAAAATAATACATCAACTTTTGAGATGATTGCTAAAATCCAAAGTATTGAAGTGAAACAAAATATGGAATATCCATTTACCATAAATCCAAACTATAAAATTGAAAAATAACTCGACATACTCGGCTTCCTCTGTCTTCTTTTTATTGAGCAATACAATTACAAAAACTGTGCTTTTGACATTTTTATTGTCGTGTTTTTTTTATGTTAATGCTCAAGATAAAAAAGCAACATTAGAAGCAAAAAAGAAAAAACTTTTAGATGAAATCGAGTTTACACAAAAAGTATTGACCAAAACGAAAGCATCGAAAGACGCCACATTAGCAGACTTACAAGCCTTGTCAAAACAAATTGAATTACGCCAAAAACTCATTAAAGAAGTAGAAGGAGAGATTGGTGATTTTACAGAAAAAATAAACCAAAATGTCGATTCTCTCAAACAAAAAGAATCACAATTGACAAAGCTAAAAAAGGAATATGCAGATGCCATTGTGCGCACTTACAAATCGCAACGTTTTGCCGATAAATTGCTTTTTGTCGTCAATGCAAATTCTTTTTCAGAAGCACTACGTCGCGTTAATTATCTGAGAAAATATGCCACTTTCAGAGAGCAACAAGCGACACAAATAATAGATAAAAAATCGGATATCAGCACGCAGATTGCCAATATAGACGCGAAGAAAAAAACAAAAGAACAATTGCTACAAGGACAAGTCAAAGAGAAAGTACAACTTAATAAATCAGTCTCGCAAAAAAATACAGTCGTTCAAACGCTTAAGAAAAAAGAAAAAGAACTACAGACCAATATCACTAAAAAACAATCTGAAGCGAAAAAATTAGATGCACAAATTGAGGCTATCATCAAAAAAGAAATAGAATTAGCAAGATTAGCAGAAGAGAAAAAACAAAAAGAAGCAGCTGCAAAATTAGCTGCGGCAGAAGCTGCGAAGAAAAAAGCCGCGGACGAAGCAATCAAAAAAGCGAAAGAAGCCGGCAAAGAGCCGTCGAAAGAAGATATTGCAACGGTAAATAAGAAAGTAACGGAAACACCAGTAAAATTAGGCAACACACCAGAATACGACCAATTATCTTCTAATTTTTATGGCAATAAAGGCAAACTGCCTTGGCCGGTCGAAAAAGGATTTATTAGCAAAGGCTTCGGAAAATATACTGTGCCAGGCTCTTCCATAGTGATGGAAAACAATGGCATCGACATACGCACCGATGCGAATAGTAGTGTGCGTAGTGCGTTCGACGGAAAAGTAGTCGGCATCTTAAATAATCCAACATTCAAAAATGCAGTCATCATCAGCCACGGCGAATATTTTACGGTATATTCTAAATTAGCATCAGTTAATGTTGCAAAAGGGCAAAAAATTTCAACAAAACAAGTCATCGGCACCGCATACACGGATGAAGACAACATTACGGAAGTGCATTTGGAAGTTTGGAAAGGAGCAGCCAAGCTCGACCCTTCCAATTGGATATATAAAAAATAATTACAAAAGTTGTAATGATGAAAAGTGCAGCCAAACAACCTAAAAATAGTATTGCTTTGCTTGCTTTAGTTGCTATGCTGCTAATTTTTTCTGCGTGTCAAGAAAATGACATCGCCAAAGTCAAAGCATTGTTTAACGAAACAGACGCCGATGTTGAAATTGCCGACAGCGTAAAATTTACCTATAAAGAAGGAGCATACAGCAGAGCAATTGTTACTGGAAAAACCGTAAAACGCTTCACTAATTCTAAAAACAGACTTGAATTTACAGATGGCCTATTGGTCAAGTTTTATGATAAGCTAAATTTGATTTCTGTAATGAAGGCAAACTATGCAGAGAATAACGATGAAGAACAGAAAGTGTATATCAAAGGCAAAGTGTATATCGAAAATTCGAGATATGAAATTTTGGAAACAGAGGAGCTAACTTGGGACATTCGTAACAAAAAAATATTTACCTCAAAACCAATAAAAATTAAAACACCAGACAATACCATTTATGGTGTAGGCTTTGATGCCGATGAAGATTTTTCTAATTACACGATCCGCAAGGTCAGCGGAATTGTTGCCGTAAGCAATGCACAAGGATTTCAATAACAACAAGCTAATTTGGTTAATCACAACCATTATGATGTGTGGCATCGTTGTCATACGTATTGTAAACAATGGTTTTTTTCATGGAAAAGATTTTATATTGTATCTTGTTTTGATGGTGTTAATTGGTGGCTTATATTATATTGTTGCCAACAAAACAAACGATAAATAGCATACATTATAGACGCTATTGTTTTATCTTTATACCGCAATGGAGACAAGCACCATATTAATATTGATTTTTCTAACACTGATATTTTCTGCTATATTTTCAGGAATTGAAATCGCATTTTTATCAGCAAACAAACTCAAAATAGAGTTGAATTATCAACGCGGAACACTGTCTGGAAAAATACTCAATGACTATATTAAAAATCCATCTAAATTTATCGTTACTACCTTACTTGGAAACAATATTGCATTAATATCATTTGGTATTCTAACTGCGATGTTGATGGAGCCAATATTAGAAGAATATCTCACGAATGAGCTACTTATTTTAAGTATTCAAACATTTGTTTCTACCACAATAATTTTGTTTTTAGGCGAATTTGTTCCAAAAGTATTATTTAAAGTATTTGCCGACAGTATATTGCCATTAATGGCATTACCATTTAGAATTATACATTGGATATTAACACCTGGCGTGCTTTTAATTACTGGCATTTCCACGCTTTTGTTTAAAATATTCGGCATTAAAGTATCAGAACAAGACATAGAATTTTCCTCAGTAGATTTAGAAAAATTTATTAAAGATCATCATCAAACAAATAGTGAAGAAGAGGAAGAAGTGGACACAGAATTATTTGAAAATGCATTGTATTTAAAAAAACTTCGCGTGCGCGATTGCATGGTGCCACGCCGCGAAATCACCGCTATAGATATTTCAGATTCTGTCGAAGAACTCAAACAGAAAATCATCGAATCTTACCATTCGCGCATATTGATTTATGAAGACTCCATCGACAAAATTGTAGGGTATATTCATCATTTTGATTTACATAAAAAACCAAGCAACATCCGTTCGATTTTAATGGATATTAAAGTGGTCCCCGAAACGATGCATATCCAAAAATTGCTCAACGAATTTATAAAAGAAAATAAAAGCATAGCTTGGGTGGTGAACGAATATGGTGGAACAGCAGGTGTAATTACCTTGGAAGACATCTTAGAAGAAATTTTTGGCGATATTCAAGATGAATATGATAAAGATGAATTGGTCGGCAATCAATTGTCGAAAAATGAGTTTATTTTATCAGGTCGTTTAGAAATAGATCGCATCAATGAAGAGTATGATTTAGACCTTCCAGAAGGCGATTACGACACACTTTCTGGCTTCATTATCGATTATCATGAAACTATTCCAGAAAAGAATGAAATCATCGAAATTGGTAAATACAGTTTCAAAATCATAGACGTTTCAGAAACCAAAATTGAAACCGTAAAGCTCGAAATCAATGAAAGTGCTGACAATCAATAAGCTAGCTTTCTTCCTCCTGCTTAAAAAATAGTGCTTATTCCTGCTATACATTTCCAAAATTCCAAATTATCTGCTATCTTTGCACTCTTTAAAAATCAGCATATATTATGGCATTAATTGGAAAAATCAGACAGCGTTCATGGATATTAATAGGATTCATTGCTTTGGCCTTACTTATTTTTATTGTGGAAGCAGCACTAGAAAGAAATTCATTATTTTCTGGTGGTAGTGGCAAAAATTCTGTTGGAAAAATTAATGGTTCTACCATTTCTGGAAAAGAATACAGCGAACGTATCGCCAATTACGAAGAAGGATTGAAATTAATTAATCCAAATCTTCAGTTAAATGAGCAATTGCAATCGCAAATTCAAGAAGAAGTTTGGAATACCATTGCTGCACAAAAATTATTAGGAGATGCTTATTCATCATTAGGCTTAGCCGTTTCAGAAGGCGAAATGGGCGAGTTAATGTGGGGCGATCAACCTCATCCATTAGCACAACGTTTTTTAATGCAAATCAGACAAGTTAGTCCAGATGTCATCAACCAAGAAACTGGCAGATTAAACCAAGCAAAAATTCGTGAGTTTATCACAAACATCGATAAAATCGATAAAGACAATAAAACGAACTTCCGTCAGATGTTAAGCCATATCGAAAACTTGATAAAAGACGATATGGTGAAACAAAAATATTCTTCCTTAGTTGCGCAATCTTTTTATATGCCAACATTTATGGCCAAAGAAGTTGTCAACTCTGGTAGAAGTGCGAAAGTAGCTTTCGTTAGCGTGCCGTATGCATCATTATCTGATGATAAATACAAAGTAACAGATGATGAGATTACAGCATATTTAAAAGCGAATGCTGCAAAATTTGAGCAAGCTGCGAGCCGTGTTGTTGATGTTGTATCATTCGATATAATTCCTTCAGCAGAAGACACAGCAGCCGCAAAAGCCAAAATATTAAAAATGCGCGAAGAGTATATTGCATCTTTACCAAACGACTCTGCATTTATTGCACGCAACTCACAACAAGGAGCTGGTGTAGGCTATTTTTCAAAGGACGAAGTAATGCAAACCAATAGAAGCGCAGACACTTTATTTTCTTTGCCAGTCGGCACATTAACGAATGTATATAATGAAGGATCATTCTTATTGTTTACTAAAATTATTGACAGAAAATTAGCGCCAGATTCAGTTCGTGCTGCACATATTTTATTATCAGAAGGCAATGGCACAGAAGCAGAGAAAAAAGCAGCAAATAACTTGGCTGATAGTTTAATTCGCGTTATTCAGTCTGGTGCGAAAAACTTTGGACAAGTAGCCGTTGAAACATCATTAGACAAAGGCTCTAAAGACAAAGGTGGTGATTTAGGTTATTTTACTAGAAACCAAATGGTAAAAGAGTTTAATGATAAAGTGTTTTATAGTGGTATGGCACCAGGTCAAATTGCAAAAGTAGAAACACAATATGGCTTGCATATCATCTTATTAATTGATGCAAAAACACCAAAATTGTTGACCAAATTTGCAGATTTTGTTGTTGAATTAGCACCAAGTAATGAGACAGAAAAAATGGCGTACGATAAAGCAGCATCTTTTCAACAAAAATATCAAACTGCGGAAGCATTTGACAAAGCAGCGAAAACAGAAAATTTAGCAAAAAATGTTGTGCTAACACAAAATATGGTGGAAGTGCCACAAGTTGGTGCAGCACGCAAATTGGTTCAATGGGCATTCCAACAAGAAAAAGTTGGCGTAATTGCCGATTTTGATAATGACAATAAATATATGCTCGCTAAATTGAGTAAAATAATTCCAAAAGGATTGCCAGCAGCTGCTGATGTGCGGGAAGAAATTTCAATTCTTGTGCGCAATGAGAAAAAAGGCAAAGACTTAGTAGCAGCATTAGATAAAGCAGCAACAGGCACAACAGATCTTTCCACAATTGCTGCAAAAGTGAAAGATGCCGCAGTGACTGATACAGCATTAGTACGCATGTCCTCAGCATTCGTACAAGGCTTAGGCAACGAGCCAAAATTAGTAGGCACTACATTTGGTATCACCGTAGGCAAAACGTCAAAAGCAGTGGCTGGCGAACGTTCTGCATTTATGGTGCAACCAAAACAAATCGACGCTAATGCACCAGAAATGTCAGGCGATATCAATATGTATAAAGAGCAAATGCAACGTATGTTTATCAGTCGTATGAATTTCCAAACTATATTCGAGTCTATCTTGAAAAAAGCTGATGTGAGCGACACGCGTTATATATTTTATTAGGCACTAATTTGTATTCTATTAAAATAAAAAAGCGGAAAACTATTTTCCGCTTTTTTTGTTTTAAAACAATCTTGTATATTGTCTATGTATGGCAGAAAAATTAATCAATAAAGTAGCAGAAAGCGGTCTAATAAGCTTGGACTTGGAAACGTTTTTTCCCAACAATCCGATTCTGGAATTCGATATGAAGAATTATTTATTCCGCGAACTTCTATTAAAAGAAAAAGAATTTAGGACGGCATTGCAACAGCAAGATTGGTCGATATATAAAGATAAAATAGTCGCCTTGCATTGTAGCACCGACGCCATACTGCCGCAATGGTCGTATATGCTAGTTGTTTCCTATCTGAGCACTCAAACACATGAAATATATTTTGGCAATACAGAAAAAGTGGAATACCTTTTGTTCATACAAAATATAAAAAATATGAACATAGAAAACTATAAAGACGCTAGGGTTGTCATCAAAGGCTGTGGCACAAAAGCAATACAAGGCGATGCCTATATCGAAATCAGCAAAAAATTACAACCTGTAGTTAAATCGCTTATGTTCGGTGAGGCTTGCTCAACAGTACCGGTTTATAAAAAGAAAAATTAAGCTATATTTAGCATTGAACCAAGTAAAAATGCAATAGCATTTTTACACTATTACATGGAACTATGAAAAACAAACGCACATTCTATTTTATTGTAGGCATTTCGATATTGTTTGTAATATTGTTTATCAATGCTACCACTCGCGAAGACATCTATTTTCCTTTCATAAAAGCAGCAGATAAAAAAGAAAATTTAGCATTGCCCTTGCAAAATGCGTATGCCGTAAAACTGCCGGAAAGTGTAAGTTTTGCTGGCGAGAACGTGCCGCTAGATGACATCGAAGTGCGCGAGCGATTAGATAGAGAGCTAAGTGTAAATGCATATTGGCAATCTTCTACCATTATTATGCTTAAACGTGCCAATAGATGGCTGCCAACAATTGAGAAAATATTGAAAGAAGAAAACGTTCCAGATGATTTTAAATATTTATGCATGGCAGAAAGTGCCTTAGATAATGCCATTTCCTCAGCAGGAGCGTCAGGCTTTTGGCAGTTTATGAAAACAACAGGCTTGCAATATGGCTTAATCATCAATAGCGATGTAGATGAACGTTATAACTTGGAAAAATCAACACGAGCAGCATGTCGATATTTGCGAGATGCTAAAGAAAAAACAGGCTCTTGGACGGCTGCTGCCGCAGGCTATAATATGGGATTAGCTGGTGTCAATAAACAACAACTATTGCAAGGCGAAACGGCATACTATGATTTGTTTTTAAATACAGAAACGAGTCGTTATGTACAAAGAATTGTCGCACTGAAAATCATACATCAACATCAAAAAGATTATGGTTTTTATTTGACAAGTGAAGATTTGTACCCAGAATTAAAATATACTGTACAACAGGTTTCTGGTCCTATTAATTGGGTAAGCTTTGCCAAAGAAAATAATACTAGCTACAAAATGCTACGCATCTACAATCCTTGGATACGCAATTTTAATTTATTAAATAAAGAAAGAAGAACATTTGATGTGAAAATTCCTTCCTAATTAGCCAAATTTTCTGCGCAATTGCATGAATGGTTTTTCGATAAATTCATAACAAAAAACAGCCCCGAGAAACAATATAAACAGCGTTATAACAAAGACGATAAGTGTGCTGTTAATTTTGGCAGCAAAGCAGATTTTTATGACAAAATCAATTACAATTTGATTGAGAATATAAAGGCTATATGTTGTTTTGCCAATGTAATTCAAATATTTATTGTCAATTTTTAAAATAGATTGCTCATCAAAGGCAAAATTATACACGGTGACTGCACAGCACGGAATGACGAGTATATGCTTTAAAAATAACACATGTTCATTCGGAATGATACAAACGATAAAAGGTAGTAAGAAACAAGACCATTGCACAGATTTTTTTGTCATCAGCAGATGAAATTTTTGGCAGGTATTTTCTGTGTTGTGCAATAATATAAATGCAATGACGCCACCAAAGGCAAATGCGCCAAAGCGAGTATAATCAAATAGTTTGGCGATATTAATAAAAGTGATGTTGTCATTGTGATAATATAAATTGCCAACTAAGACCATGGCGATTAACAAACAACAATACGCAATATATATTCCAAAAAATGAACGCAAATAATTTTTAGAAAAATATAAAACGAATGGCCACAAAATATAAAATTGCTCTTCTGCGCCAATCGACCAATAGTTTGAAATATGTGGTAAAGTTTTGTCGATTGCGTGTGCCCAATTTGGAAGTAATAAAAAATAGTAGCAACTGCGCTCCGATAATTCTGCGCACATTGGCGTCTGCATAATTGTAGGATTTATACAGGCTTTCTTGTATAAAAAAAACATGGAGAAAACACCTAAATAATACATAGGCAAAATTCGGAAGGCACGGCGTAAATAAAATTTCTTAAAATTCACATTGGCTGTTTGTTCTTTTTCAATCAATAAAATATAGCTGATTAAAAATCCACTTAATACAAAAAAAACAGTCATGAACACTTGGCCTAATTGTACAATGCCGAGATATCGCAAATCAGTAAATACGAGCTCGTTTTTTTTATTCAGTGTAAATAGAATAATAAAATGCACTAGGGTCACATACATTGCCATAATGCCACGCAAGGCGTCTAAATGTTTGAACTCTTTTTTAATCATGAACCGTGTTGCGAACTAAATAATAATAAGGACAATCTTTGACAAACTCATACCGATAGCCGAAAGGATATGGGTTTTTAATAAACTGTTGCCAAGTGGAATCATCGATTAAACTCGGGCTGTAGTTGATACAATTATTGACCAAAATAAAATCTGGTTTATTGTACATTAATATCGTAGCGAAAGAAACATCTTTTGTTTTGTCAAAAATGGTATTTATTTCTCTGAAATTATTCGGTAAGAATCCAATAAAACAATGAATGTCAGCAAAAAAAGTATATTGAATGTGTTGGTCAAGATGCTTGTTTTTTATATGCTGTAATGCTTTGCGCGAACACATATTGTTCTTGTCATGGTCTGTTAAAAAGAAATGATAATTTTTAGAGGAAGATAAAAATGGAATGAGAATAATTGCAAAAATGATAAAATGATTTAAAGACACATTGGGCAATAATTGCTTAGCCGCTTCTGTAAATAAAAAACACAATGGAATGATAAACAGAAAATAGTTGAGCATGATATAATGTTCTCTCGGAAAAATAACAATAGAAGATAGAATAGTAGGAATGCCCCAAATTAATAACATGACTAAATAAAAGGCATGCGCTTTTAATGTGATGAAAAATGCTTGCCGTATGCTACTGATTGACAACAATAGCATTGAGCTAATGAACACCAAGAAGGCACCGCCAAAATAAAGTTTATTCATGCCACCCAAATAAGGGAAAATAACGCTTAGGTTTTTCACAACTATTTCTACCAAATAATTTTTAATGTTCAATGCCACATGAGAAAAAAATTCGATTGGATAATGAATGATGATGCTGAAAATATTTGTATTGGCATCAGAGAATATAGCTTTGTGTGTGTCTTTCCAATAAATCCAATCAAATTCTGTGGCTTTATTTAAGAAAAATTGGTTGACCATATAATGCTGATAAAATGCTGCTAAATTCCTTGGATAACCATTGTAAAAATTTGAAGGAAAACGGAAAATAAGATGTAGTAAAACAATGAGTAGTATAAAAACCAAGGCATGATAAATGCTATATGGTTTTTTGTAAATTTTTCCAGCAAAAAAATATGCAATAAAAATAAAAAGAGAAAGTAGAAAAGATAGATACAATTCTGGTCGTGCGTAGCTGGCGAGTAAAACAGCAATACACACCACCATTAATCTTGCATATAATGCTTTTATTCTTCGAATAGAAATAATCGCAATCATTAAAATACAAATAGTAAATAAGCTGATTCGCGGCCACATCGGCACTACAGCCTTTGAACCTATAAAACAAATAGCAAAATAAAACGCTACTAATGGATGAATATCCATCGACAGAAATGCACAATAGATAAGCACAGCGGCCAATATAGCAACAAGTACAAAATTGAAATAATAGAGTGTAATCGTATCGGGAATAAAAAGCGATAAAAATTTATACCATAAACAATATAATGGGCCCCAATCTCGGTTAAAATCTTGCAAAATATTCAATCCATTTTTCATGTATATCACTTCATCGCCATACACTATGTCCATGTAATCATAGATATTATAATACACGCTTGCGCCTGCAATAATTAACAGCAAAACGCCAATAATTACAGCAGGTCTGTTGACGGACACCGCATTGCTCGGCTCCAAAAAATAATAATGAAAAATGCGCTTAATATATTTCATAAATATAACTTCCTATCACATCATCAATATATGCGAATGCAAATTATTTGACATGAATATGATTATAGGTTAATGTGTATTTAGTTCAAGATGAATAAATATATAAAGAAGTCTTTAAAAGAATAAAGAAATCAGCATTTTTTTATTGCTTTATTCCAAGCTTATTTTAAAAGCATTACGGTGCCTGTCTGTGTGTAATCTTTATCGTCTTTGCCTTTAAATTTAATGATGTAGATGTAGCCGTCTAATGGCGCATTAACACCTTTAAATGTGCCGTCCCAACTTTCATTTATATCGTTAGTAGCAAATATTAATTGATACCATCTGTCATAAATTCTAAAGTCATAAGCATCAGCTTTGGCATACAATAAAAAAGGTTTAAAAGTATTGTTATGGCCTGTAGGTACAAAAGCTTGTGGCACATATACTTTTGGTG